>NZ_JAXDEQ010000030.1:0-70835 GCF_035065025.1 Pseudomonas sp. YuFO8
AGGCTGCGATCTTTTGATCTTGAAAAACAAAATCAAAAGATCGCAGCCTGCGGCAGCTCCTACAGGGGTCGTGAACAGTCCATAGAGTGTTGTTCACTATTGTTCATTGTCAATCGGTGAACTGTTCAATTGTTCACTTCAGGTTGTTCATTTCTGTTCAGCTACGAACGCCGGTTCTTCGCGGTTTTATAAAAACTCCAATCCGCTCAATGGCTTGAAATTTTTGGCACGAAAGTCGCTCTGTCACCCAGGTCGCTTGACTCCAAAAATAAAAAAGGCCGAGCCATGTCGTTAACCCTGGAGCATGTCAGCCGCACCGTCGAGGGCCAGACCTGGATCGACGATGCGTGCCTGCGTTTCGAACCCGGATCCTTCAACGTTCTGCTCGGGCGCACGCTGTCCGGCAAGACCAGCCTCATGCGCCTGATGGCCGGGCTGGACAAGCCCGACACCGGGCGCATCCTGATGAATGGCGTCGATGTCACCCAGCGCCCGGTGCGCCTTCGCAACGTGTCGATGGTGTATCAGCAGTTCATCAATTACCCGACCATGACCGTCTTCGAGAACATCGCCTCGCCGTTGCGCCAGGCCGGTGTCTCCAATGAGCAGATCCAGAGCAAGGTGCTGGAAACAGCGAAGATGCTGCGAATCGAGAAATTCCTGCAGCGTTATCCCCTGGAACTGTCCGGTGGCCAGCAGCAACGCACGGCCATGGCCCGGGCGCTGGTCAAGGATGCCGAACTGATCCTGTTCGATGAGCCGCTGGTCAACCTCGACTACAAATTGCGCGAAGAGCTGCGCCAGGAAATGCGCGAGCTGTTCAAGGCGCGCCACACCATCGCCATCTATGCCACCACCGAGCCCAACGAAGCTTTGGCCCTGGGCGGCACCACCACGATTCTGCATGAGGGCCGGGTAATCCAGAGCGGCCTGTCGTCCGAGGTCTACCACCAGCCGCAGACCGTACTGGCGGCGGAGTTGTTCTCCGAGCCGCCGATCAACCTGATGCCGGGTCGCATTGCCGGCAACGAAGTGAGCTTCGCCAATTTCGTGCACTTCCCGCTCAACGTCGATTTACGCCCGGTGGGCGAGGGCGAGTTCCGCTTTGGCGTGCGCCCCAGCCATATCTCGCTGGTACCGAGCAACGACGACGACCTGGAACTGGCGGTGACCGTCGAAGTCGCGGAAATCAGTGGCTCGGAAACCTTCCTGCACGTGCGCAACGAGCATTTCCTGCTGGTGCTGCACTTGCCCGGCGTTCACGAATACGACGTCGATGCGCCGATCCGCATCTACATCCCGACCCATAAACTGTTCGTGTTCGATGCGCAGGGGCGGCTGGTCCAGGCGCCCGGCCGGCGCGTCGCGAGGGTTGCCTGATGGCCGAAATCCGTTTGCAGAACCTCGCCCACAGCTACACCAGCACGCCGAGCGGTCCCGAGGACTACGCGATCCGCCAGATGGATCACATCTGGGAGCAGGGCGGCGCCTATGCGTTGCTCGGCCCGTCGGGCTGCGGCAAGTCGACCTTGCTCAACATCATTTCCGGCCTGCTCAGCCCGTCCCAGGGACATGTGTTGTTCGATGGCAAGGCGGTCAACAACCTGACCCCGGAAAAGCGCAACATCGCCCAGGTTTTCCAGTTTCCGGTGGTCTACGACACCATGACGGTGTTCGACAACCTGGCCTTTCCGTTGCGTAACCAGGGCATGGCCGAGGCGAAGATTCACACCAAGGTGCAGGAAATTGCCGAAGTCCTCGACCTGCAGAATCTGCTGAGCAAAAAAGCCAGCAACCTCACCGCCGACGAAAAACAGAAGGTTTCCATGGGCCGTGGGCTGGTACGCGATGACGTCTCGGCGATCCTCTTCGACGAGCCGCTGACGGTGATCGACCCGCACTTGAAGTGGAAGCTGCGGCGCAAGCTCAAGCAGATCCACGAGCAGTTCAACATCACCATGGTCTACGTCACCCACGATCAGCTGGAGGCCTCGACCTTCGCCGACAAGATCGCGGTGATGTACGGCGGGCAGATCGTGCAGTTCGGCACGCCGCGGGAACTGTTCGAACGGCCGAGCCACACCTTTGTCGGTTATTTCATCGGCAGTCCGGGAATGAACCTGATCGAAGTCCGGCCGCAACCGGGTGGCGTCGGTTTTGCTTCGACCCATCTGCCCTTGTCCGAGGCCATGCAGAAACGCATCGCCGAATCCACGTGGAAAACCCTGAAAGTCGGCATTCGCCCGGAGTTCATCCATGTATGGGACGAGCCTTTTGATGACGCGCTGAGGGCACAAGTCGTACACGTCGAAGACCTTGGCACCTACAAGATCATGACCCTCAACCTCGACGGCGCGCCGCTGAAAGTGCGCCTGGCCGAAGACAAACCGGTGCCAGAAGGCACGGCGTACATCAGTTTTCCGGCGCAGTGGCTGATGGTCTACGCCGATGATTTCCTGCTCGAAGCCAATGCCAGCCAAGAGGCGCAGCCATGAACAAGGTGCAGAACAACAAGGCCTGGTGGCTGGTGCTGCCGGTGTTCCTGCTGGTGGCGTTCAGTGCGGTGATCCCGATGATGACCGTGGTCAACTACTCGGTGCAGGACATTTTCGACCAGTCCAGCCGCTACTTCGTCGGTGCCGACTGGTACAAACAAGTGCTGCTAGATCCACGCCTGCACGATTCACTGCTGCGCCAGTTCATCTACTCGGCGTGCGTGCTGCTGATCGAAATCCCCCTGGGCATCGCGATTGCCCTGACCATGCCGACCAAGGGGCGCTGGTCGTCGGTGGTGCTGATCATCCTGGCGATCCCATTGCTGATCCCGTGGAACGTGGTCGGCACCATCTGGCAGATCTTCGGCCGGGCCGACATCGGCCTGCTGGGGGCGAGCCTCAAGGCCATGGGCATCAACTACAACTATGCGGCGAACACCATGGACGCCTGGGTCACCGTGCTGGTGATGGACGTCTGGCACTGGACCTCGCTGGTGGCGCTGTTGTGTTTCTCCGGCTTGCGGGCGATTCCGGATGTTTATTACCAGGCGGCGCGGATCGACCGGGCGTCCGCCTGGGCGGTGTTCCGCCATATCCAGCTGCCCAAGCTCAAGAGCGTGCTGTTGATCGCCGTGATGCTGCGCTTCATGGACAGTTTCATGATCTACACCGAGCCGTTCGTACTGACCGGGGGCGGACCGGGCAACGCCACCACCTTCCTCAGCCAGACCCTGACGCAGATGGCGATCGGGCAGTTCGACCTGGGGCCGGCTGCCGCGTTCTCGTTGGTGTACTTCCTGATCATCCTGTTGGTGTCCTGGCTGTTCTATACCGCCATGACTCACTCTGACGCCAACCGCTGAGGCCATCATGAGCATGAGAAAGCTTGTTCCACTGCTGATCTACATCCTGTTCCTGCTGGTGCCGATCTACTGGCTGCTGAACATGTCCTTCAAGAGCAACAGCGAAATCCTCGGCGGCCTGACGCTTTTCCCACAGGATTTCACCTTGGCCAACTACAAGGTGATCTTCACCGATCCGAGCTGGTACACCGGTTACATCAACTCGGCGTACTACGTGAGCCTGAACACCATCATCTCCCTGAGCGTGGCGTTGCCGGCAGCCTATGCGTTCTCGCGCTACCGCTTCCTCGGCGACAAGCACCTGTTCTTCTGGCTGCTGACCAACCGCATGGCGCCGCCGGCGGTGTTCCTGTTGCCGTTCTTCCAGCTGTATTCATCGATCGGTCTGTTCGACACCCACATCGCGGTGGCCCTGGCGCACTGCCTGTTCAACGTGCCACTGGCGGTGTGGATTCTCGAAGGCTTCATGTCGGGCGTGCCCAAGGAAATCGACGAAACCGCCTACATCGACGGCTACAGTTTTCCCAAGTTCTTCGTGAAGATTTTCATCCCGCTGATCGGCTCCGGCATCGGCGTCACGGCGTTTTTCTGCTTCATGTTTTCCTGGGTCGAGCTGCTGCTGGCGCGAACCCTGACTTCGGTGAACGCCAAGCCCATCGCGGCGGTGATGACCCGCACGGTCTCGGCGTCCGGCATCGACTGGGGCGTGCTGGCGGCGGCGGGGGTGTTGACCATCCTGCCGGGCATGCTGGTGATCTGGTTTGTGCGCAACCACGTGGCCAAGGGCTTTGCCCTGGGCCGGGTATGAGGAGCTGATGATGGAATGGATGAGTTGGACCGTCCCGACGGCGGCGTTCTTCACTGTCATTGCCTTGATCCTGGTGGGCATGACCACCTGGGAGTTGCGTTCGCCGAGCATCCTTCGGCGAGGTTTTTTGCCGATTGCCACCACCCGTGGCGATCGGTTGTTCATCGGTCTTCTCGGCAGCGCCTACCTGCATCTGCTGGTAATCGGCGTGACCGACTGGAGCATCTGGGTCGCCTTCGCGATGTCCCTGGTGTGGCTGTTGGCTGTGATGCGGTGGGGCTAGTCGAATCGCTCGGCAATGTTGCTCCGAAACTTAAACAGGAGGTCTCTATGTTCGACAAAAACAATAAGCTGCGACATAGCATTTCATTGGCAGCCATGCTGGCACTCAGCGGTTTGAGCGCGTCTGCCTGGGCCGATGCCTATGAAGACGCCGCGAAGAAATGGATTGGCAGTGAATTCAAGCCGTCCACCCTGACGGCCGATCAGCAACTCGAAGAGCTGAAGTGGTTCATCAAGGCGGCGGAGCCGTTTCGCGGGATGAACATCAAGGTGGTATCGGAAACCATCGCCACCCACGAATACGAGTCCAAGGTGCTGGCCAAGGCCTTCACCGAAATCACCGGGATCAAGCTGACCCACGACCTGCTACAGGAAGGCGACGTGGTGGAAAAGCTGCAGACCCAGATGCAATCGGACAAGAACATCTATGACGGCTGGGTCAACGACTCGGACCTGATCGGCACGCATTTCCGTTACGGCAAGACCGAATCGATCACCGACCTGATGGCCAACGAGGGCAAGAACTTCACCTCGCCGACCCTCGATATCAAGGATTTCATCGGCATCTCCTTCACCACCGCGCCGGACGGCAAGATCTATCAATTGCCAGACCAGCAGTTCGCCAACCTGTACTGGTTCCGCGCCGACTGGTTCGAGCGTGCGGACCTCAAGGCCAAATTCAAGGAAAAGTACGGCTACGAGTTGGGCGTTCCGGTGAACTGGTCGGCCTATGAAGACATCGCCAAATTCTTCAGCGAAGACGTCAAGGAAATCGATGGCAAGCGTGTCTACGGGCACATGGACTACGGCAAGAAAGATCCGTCCCTGGGCTGGCGCTTCACCGATGCCTGGTTCTCCATGGCCGGTGGCGGCGACAAGGGCATCCCCAACGGCTTGCCGGTGGACGAGTGGGGCATCCGCGTCGAGGATTGCCACCCGGTCGGCTCCAGCGTGACCCGCGGCGGTGACACCAACGGCCCGGCGGCGGTGTTCGCCACCACCAAATACGTCGACTGGCTGAAGAAGTACGCACCACCGGAAGCGGCGGGCATGACCTTCTCCGAATCAGGCCCCGTGCCGTCCCAAGGCAACATCGCCCAGCAGATCTTCTGGTACACCGCCTTCACCGCCGACATGACCAAGCCGGGCCTGGCGGTGATGAACGCCGACGGCACGCCGAAATGGCGCATGGCACCATCGCCGCGCGGGCCGTATTGGGAAGAGGGTATGAAGCTGGGCTATCAGGACGTGGGTTCCTGGACGTTCATGAAGTCCACGCCTGAGAAACAGAAACTCGCGGCCTGGCTGTACGCGCAGTTCGTGACCTCGAAAACCGTTTCGCTGAAGAAAACCATTGTCGGCCTGACCCCGATCCGCGAGTCGGACATCAACTCACAAGCCATGACCGACCTGGCACCGAAACTCGGCGGCCTGGTGGAGTTCTACCGCAGCCCGGCCCGCGTGCAATGGACCCCGACCGGCACCAACGTGCCGGACTATCCGCGTCTCGCGCAGCTGTGGTGGAGCCACATCGCCGAAGCCGCCAGCGGCGAGAAAACCCCGCAAGAAGCCCTGGACGGCCTGGCCAAGGATCAGGACGCGATCATGTCCCGTCTGGAACGCTCGAAGGCCCAAGCCACCTGCGCGCCGAAAATGAACCCGGAGCGCGATGCGCAATACTGGTTCGATCAGCCGGGTGCACCGAAACCGAAACTGGCGAACGAGAAGCCTCAGGGTGAGACCGTGAGCTATGCCGAGCTGCTGAAATCGTGGGAGGCGGCGCGTAAGTAATATCTGAGCTGTGAAACGTTAACGGCACCGTAAGGTGCCGTTTGCGTTTGTGCCTGTTCCGACGCCATCGCGAGCAAGCTTGCTCCTACAATTGATCGGCGGTGTTCGCGATTAGTGTGTCCACAGAAGATCCCCTGTGGGAGCGAGCTTGCTCGCGATGAGGCCATCCCAGTCACCAAACTTCATCAGCCGAACAAACATTTGACAGCAGGACGGAAGTCTCAGATTTGAGTACCTTCGAAGTCATCAAGCATGTCATCAGTTCCTAAACGTCGGTTACCGGGTTTTCTTTCTGGATAGCTGGTCTTCAAATTTAACGGCAAATGCCTCCTGTTGAATGTCAGCTACTGCGTACCGCCCTGCAGGTAACTTCCTGAAAAAAGAGAGGGTAATAAAGATCATAAGATCGCAGCCTGCGGCAGCTCCTACCTTGAAATGCGATCCACCTGTAGGAGCTGCCGAAGGCTGCGATCTTTGATCTTGAAACTCCAAACGCAAAAACGGCACCCGAAGGTGCCGTTTCTGTTTTCTACCGCATAAAGCTTAAGCGATCAACCCGCCAGCCCCGATTGCTGTACCAGGCTCAACAACGGCTGTGGATACAGGCCGAGGAAGAACGCCAGTACCGCGATGGCCAGCAGCATCACGCCGCCTGCGCGTTGTTCCCAGTGCAGCTGGGCATCGTGGCGACGCAGGTTCGGTTCGATCAGGTACAGGGTGACCATGACGCGCAGGTAGTAGAACACGCCGATGGCGCTGCCCAGTACCAGGGAGCCGACCAGCCACCATTGTTGCGACTGCACACCTGTGGCGATGATGTAGAACTTGCCGATGAAGCCCGCGGTCAGCGGGATACCGGCCAGGGACAGCATCATCACGGTCAGTACGGCGGTCAGGTACGGACGGCGCCAGAACAGGCCGCGGTACTCGTACAGGGCATCGGCGTCGCGGCCGTTGTACGGCGAGGACATCAGGGTGATCACGCCGAACGCGCCGAGGCTGGTGATCACGTAGGTGACCAGGTACACGCCGATGGCTTCCACGGCCAGGCCCTTGCTCGCCACCAGGGCGATCAGCAGGTAGCCGAAGTGGGCGATGGACGAGTAACCCAGCAGACGCTTGAGGTTGCTCTGGGTCAGTGCCAGCAGGTTACCGAACAGGATCGACGCGATGGCGATGATGGTCAGTACGTCGCTCAGCACACCGCTGCTCGCTGCTGGCGAGATCTGGAACAGACGCACCATCACCGCGAACACAGCGACTTTCGACGCGGTGGCCAGGAACGCTGCCACCGGTGCCGGAGCACCTTCGTAAACGTCCGGGGTCCAGAGGTGGAACGGTACCAGCGACAACTTGAACGCCAGGCCGATCAGCATCATGCCCAGGCCCAGTTGCGCCAGGGAGCTTGGCAGACCAGTGGCCGCCAGGGCCTGGCCGATGCCGTTGAAGCTCAGGCTGCCAGCGTCGGCGTAGAGCAGGGCCATACCGAACAACAGGAACGCGGAACCGGCAGCCGACAGCACCATGTACTTGATGCCGGCTTCCAGCGAGCGCTTGTTGAAGAAGGCATAGGCCACCAGGCCGTAGACCGGTACCGAGAGCAGTTCCAGGCCGACGAACAAGCCGGCCAGGTGCTGCGCGCTGACCAGTACCAGGCCACCGGCGGCGGCCATCAGGATCAGCAGGTACAGTTCTTCACGGTTGCCCGGGTAACCCGAACCGCCATCGCCGAGGTAGGCGTGGGCGAGGGTGACACAGGCGAGGGTGGCGACCAGGATCAGCGCCATGTACAGGCAGGCGAAGGTGTCGATCTGCAGCAGTGGAGTCACCGCCAGAGGCGCGACTTTCAGGGCTGGCAGGATCGACAGCAGAGCCAGGTTCAGACCTGCCACCGACAGCAGGAAGGTCTGGGAGTGGTTGCGGCGCCAGGCAATCGCCAGCATCACCACGATGATCGTGGCGCTGGTGATCAACAACGGCGCTAGCGCGATAAAGTGTTGAGTCGTGAATTCCATAGCGCTCTTACCGGGCCGAAGCGAGTTGAGTGAAGGCGGTGCCGAGCCACTGCTGCACGCCATGCATCGTCGCGGCAGAGGTATCGAGGAACGGTTGCGGGTACACGCCGATGTAGATCAGCAGTGCTGCCAGGCCGACCACCATGATCATTTCGCGACCGTCCATGCCATGCAGTACCGCGTCCGATTTGGCCGGGCCGAAGTAGGCACGGTGGATCATGATCAGCGAGTAGACCGAACCGAACACCAGGCCGGTGGTGGCGATGATGGTCACCCATGGAGCGATCGGGAAAGTACCGATCAGGATCAGGAACTCACCGACGAAGTTACCGGTACCCGGCAGGCCTAGGGACGCCGCTGCAAAGAACAGGCTGAGGGCTGGCAGGTAGGCGATCTTCGACCACAGACCACCCATTTCACGCATGTCGCGGGTGTGGGTGCGCTCGTACAGCTGGCCGCTGAGGATAAAGAGTGCCGCCGCCGACAGGCCGTGCGCCAGCATCTGCATCACCGCGCCCTGCAGCGCCAGTTGGCTGCCGGAGTAGATGCCGATCAGTACGAAGCCCATGTGGGAAACGGACGAGAAGGCGATCAGACGCTTGATGTCGGTTTGCGCGAACGCCAGGAACGCACCGTAGAAGATCCCGATCAGGCCCAGGGCCATTGCAAACGGCGCGAACTCGGCCGAGGCATTCGGGAACAGCGGCAGGGCGAAACGCAGCAGGCCGTAGGCCGCGGTTTTCAGCAAGATACCGGCGAGGTCGACGGAACCTGCGGTCGGCGCCTGGGCGTGAGCGTCAGGCAACCAGGAGTGGAACGGCACGACTGGCAGCTTGACCGCGAAGGCGATGAAGAAGCCGAGCATCAGGATGTACTCGGTGGTCATCGACATCTTGGTCTTCAACAGGTCGGCGTAGTTGAAGGTAATCACGCCGGTGTCGTTGAAGTTGACCAGTACCAGACCGAGGATCGCCACCAGCATGATCAGGCCGGAAGCCTGAGTGAAGATGAAGAACTTGGTCGCCGCGTAGATCCGGGTTTTCTTGCCATCCGAAGAACTGTGACCCCAGAGCGCGATGAGGAAGTACATCGGCACCAGCATCATTTCCCAGAAGAAGAAGAACATGAACAGGTCGAGGGCGAGGAACACGCCGACGACACCGCCCAGGATCCACATCAGGTTCAGGTGGAAGAAGCCCACGTGACGCTGGATTTCTTTCCACGAGCAGAGTACCGAGAGCACACCCAGCAGACCGGTCAGCATGATCATCAACAGCGACAGGCCGTCGAGGGCCAGGTGCACGTTGATGCCGAAGCGTTCGATCCAGACGTGCTTGAACTCAAGCGCCCAGGTCGGGTCGGCGCCAGGCGCCGGGGCAAATGAATAATCACCGTTGGCCCACAGCCAGAGGCCGAGAGCGAGCAACAGGGACATGGTGATCAGCGCAATCCAGCGGGGGAGGGTGGCGCCGAAGCGCTCACCCATCCAGCACAGCAGGCCGCCGATGAAGGGAATCAGGATTAGCCAAGGCAGAATCATGACGGGTTCGTTTCCTTTCGCAAATTCGCAAGGTTCATATCAGACCGCTACCAGCACGACAGCGCCGATGACCAGCACGGCACCAGCAGCCATCGAGGCGGCGTACCAACGCAGTTGACCGGTCTCGGTACGGCTCAGGGCGGTGTGACCGCCTTTGGCCATGCGCGGGATCAGACCGATGGTCTGGTCGAGCGGGTCTTTGCGCAGGATGTGGCTGATCGCCAGGTATGGCTTGACGAACAGTTTGTCGTAGATCCAGTCGAAGCCCCAGGCAGCGAACCACCAGGCCGAGAGGAAACGGCCGATGCCGCTGTTGGCGATGGCGGTGACGAAGCGACGCTTGCCGAGGAACAGCAAGGCTGCCAGCAGGATACCGGCCAGGGCGATGGCGCCCGAAGCGATTTCCAGGCTGTGCTTGGCTTCGCCGCCGGCATGGCCGACGCTTTGCGGCAGCACGCCGTGCAGTGGCGGAACGATCATCGCGCCGATGGCGGTGGACAATACGATCAGCACCGACAGTGGCAGCCAGTGGGCAATGCCGTGACCGGCGTGGGCTTCGGTCTTCGCTTCACCGTGAAACGCGATGAAGATCAGGCGGAAGGTGTACAGCGAGGTCATGAACGCACCGACCAGACCGGCATACAGCAGGCCTTCGTTACCGCTGGCAAACGCTTCCCAGAGGATTTCGTCCTTGGAGTAGAAGCCTGCGGTCACCAGTGGCAGGGCCGCCAGGGCCGCGCCGCCGACGATGAAGCTGGCGTAGGCCAGAGGCAGTTTCTTCCACAGGCCGCCCATCTTGAAGATGTTCTGCTCGTGGTGGCAGGCAACGATCACCGCACCGGAGGCAAGGAACAGCAGGGCCTTGAAGAAGGCGTGGGTCATCAGGTGGAAGATCGCGCCATCCCAGGCACCCACGCCCAGGGCCAGGAACATGTAGCCGATCTGGCTCATGGTCGAGTAGGCGAGGATACGCTTGATGTCGGTCTGGACCAGGGCGGCGAAACCTGCAAGCACCAGGGTCACACCACCAACGATACCTACAAGATGCAGGATTTCCGGCGCCAGGGTGAACAGGCCGTGGGTACGGGCGATCAGGTAGACACCGGCGGTCACCATGGTTGCGGCGTGGATCAGTGCCGAAACCGGGGTAGGACCGGCCATCGCGTCCGCCAGCCAGGTTTGCAGCGGCAGTTGCGCGGATTTACCGACAGCGCCGCCCAGCAGCATCAGGGTGGCCATGACCATCCAGAAGTCGCCGGCCTGGAATTTCTGCGGTGCCAGCACCAGCAGTTCCTGGACATTCAGCGTGCCCAGTTGGGCAAACAGGATGAACAGGCCGATGGCCATGAACACGTCGCCGATACGGGTGACGATGAACGCCTTGAGTGCCGCGTTACCGTTGTTGCGGTTGCTGTAGTAGAAACCGATCAACAGGTACGAGCACAGGCCCACGCCTTCCCAGCCGAAGTACAGGAACAACAGGTTATCGCCCAGCACCAGGAACAGCATGCTGGCGATGAACAGGTTGGTGTAGGCGAAGAAGCGCGAGTAACCGGCTTCACCGCGCATGTACCAGGACGCGAACAGGTGGATCAGGAAGCCGACGCCGACAACCACGCCGAGCATGGTTACGGACAGGCCGTCCAGGTACAGCGCGAAGTTCGGCGTGAAACCTTCCACCGCCATCCACTGCCACAACACCTGGGTGTAGTGGCCGCCTTGTGGCGGGGCGACGTTGAATTGCCAGATCACGTAGGCGGTGACGATCGCCGACAGACCGATGGAGCCGACGCCGATCAGCGCGGCGAGGTTTTCCGAGATGCGTCCACGGGAGAACGACAGCAGCAGGAAACCTATGAGAGGGAATACGAAAGTCAGATAGAGAAGATTCATCCGCGCATCTCACTGGCAGCGTCGATATCGAGCGTGTGGAAGCGGCGATACAGTTGCAGCAGGATCGCCAGGCCAATACTGGCCTCGGCGGCTGCCAGGCTGATCACCAGGATGAACATGATCTGTCCATCCGGCTGCGCCCAGCGGCTACCGGCAACGATGAACGCCAGGGCGGAGGCATTCATCATGACCTCCAGGCTCATCAGTACGAAGAGGATGTTGCGGCGGACCATCAGGCCGACCAGGCCGAGGCAGAACAGGATGCCGGCGACCGCCAGACCATGCTCCATGGGGATAGCAGGCATCGTCATTGCTCCTTGGCTTCGTTACGGCCCAAATGGAACGCCGTCACGGCTGCGGCGAGCAGCAGCATCGAGGCGAGTTCGACCACCAGCAGGTAAGGACCGAACAGGCTGATGCCCACGGCCTTGGCGTCTACGGTGGTGTGGCCGACGGCCTGGCCGCTCTGGTGGGCGAACAGCACGTACAGCAGTTCCACCAGCAGCAGGGCGCCGAGTACGACCGGGCCGAGCCAGATGCCGGGCTTGAGCCAGACGCGCTCCTGCTGAACCGAGGCGGGCCCCAGGTTCAGCATCATCACCACGAACACGAACAGCACCATGATGGCGCCAGCGTAGGCGATCACTTCCAGGACACCGGCAAACGGTGCGCCGAGGGCGAAGAACGTCATGGCCACGGCGATCAGCGAAATGATCAGGTAGAGCAGGGCGTGCACAGGGTTGGTGTTGGTGATCACGCGGAGCGTGGACACCACAGCGATACCCGATGCGAAATAGAAAGCGAATTCCATCTTTCTTCCTTAAGGCAGCAAGCTCTTCACGTTGATCGGTTCGGCTTCATTCTGCGCGGAGCCTTTTGGCTTACCGGCAATCGCCATACCTGCAACACGATAGAAGTTGTAATCAGGGTTTTTGCCGGGGCCGGAGATCAGCAGATCTTCTTTCTCGTAAACCAGGTCCTGACGTTTGAACTCGGCCATTTCGAAGTCCGGCGTGAGCTGGATCGCGGTGGTCGGGCAGGCTTCCTCGCAGAGGCCACAGAAAATGCAGCGCGAGAAGTTGATGCGGAAGAAGTCCGGGTACCAGCGACCGTCTTCGGTTTCAGCTTTCTGCAGCGAGATGCAACCGACCGGGCACGCCACGGCGCACAGGTTGCAGGCTACACAACGCTCTTCGCCGTCGGGGTCGCGGGTCAGGACGATACGTCCACGGTAGCGCGGCGGCAGGTAGACCGGTTCTTCCGGGTACTGCAGCGTGTCGCGCTTGCGGAAGGCGTGGCCGAAGATCATCACCAGGCTGCGAAGCTGGGTGTAGAAGCCATGCACGATGTCAAATATGTACTTCATGATTCTCTATCCTCACTGAGCCGCGACGGCGGGCGTGTTGAGCAACACGATCGCAGCGGTCACCAGCATGTTGACGAGGGTCAGCGGCAAGCAGAACTTCCAGCTGAAATCCATCACTTGGTCATACCGTGGGCGCGGAATCGAAGCGCGCAGCAGGATGAAGATCATGATGAAGAACGCGGTTTTCAGTGCGAACCAGATGAACGGGATCTGCGGCAGGATGCCGAACGGACCGTGCCAGCCACCGAAGAACAAGGTCACCAGCAGCGCCGAAATCAACACGATGCCGATGTACTCGCCGACGAAGAACATGCCCCATTTCATGCCGGCGTATTCAATGTGGTAACCGTCGGCCAGTTCCTGTTCCGCTTCCGGCTGGTCGAACGGGTGACGGTGAGTCACGGCCACGCCAGCGATGAAGAAGGTCAGGAAACCGAAGATCTGCGGAATGATGAACCACAGGTTCTGCGCCTGGTAGTCGACGATGTCGCGCATGTTGAACGAGCCGACCTGGATCACGATGCCCATCAGCGACAGGCCCATGAACACTTCGTACGACACGGTCTGCGCCGAGGCACGCAAGCTGCCCAGCAGGGCGAACTTGTTGTTGCTCGACCAACCGGCGAACAACACCGCGTAGACCGACAAACCGGCCATGGCGAAGAAGAACAGGATGCCGATGTTCAGGTCCGCCACGCCCCAGGTCGGGGTGATCGGGATGATCGCGAAGGCAATCAGCAGGGCGCTCATGGCGACTACCGGTGCCAGGGTGAAGATCATCTTGTCGGCGAACGGAGGCGTCCAGTCTTCCTTGAAGAACATCTTGATCATGTCGGCGGCGATCTGGAACGCGCCGAACGGACCCACACGGTTCGGACCGTAACGGTCCTGCCAGAGGGCGAGCAGACGACGCTCGACCCAGCTGAGCAGGGCGCCGCAGACCACCACGGCGAGCAGGATCACCACGGCCTTGAGGACCGCGAGGATGATGTCGATCACCTCAGGAGTGAACCAGGTCATTGAGCTGCCTCCTGCAGACCGTCAACGGATTTGCCAAAGATGGCTGGCGGAATGCCGGCGATGCCCGCAGGCAATGCCACCAGACCGGCGCCCAGTTCTTCGTTGATGCGCAGCGGCAGACGCAGGGTCTGGCCAGCCACGTTCAAGCTCAGCAGGGCACCGTCGTTGACACCGAGGCGATCGGCTTCGGACTTGGCCAGGGCAACATAGGCAGCCGGGATGCGTTCCTGGACCGGCGCGGCTTTCGAAGAGTTCTCTTCGCTGCCGAACAGGTGGAAGAACGGCACGACCTGCCAGGTACCTGGAGCCGGGTTGAACGCGCGCGGAACACTGGCGAACCAGTTCAACGAGTCGCCGGTGCTTTCGATCAGGCGGGTGCCCGGGTCGCCAGCACGGATGTGACCACCGACTTCGTCCTGGAACTTGTTCCAGGCCTGCGGCGAGTTCCAGCCCGGAGACCAGGCGAAGGGCACTTGCTGACGCGGTTCGGCGGAACCCGAGTAACCTTCCATGGAGAAGGCGAACGCGGTGTCCTTGTCCTGCGGGGTACGCGGTTCGTGCACGCTGATGTCGGCGCGCATGGCGGTACGACCGGAGTAGCGCAGCGGTTCACGGGCCAGTTTCATGCCCTTGATGCGGAACGCGGCGGACGGTGCGGCATCGACGATGCGGTTCAGGATCGAGGTGCTGGAAGCGACGGCAGCGGTGACGTGGTCCAGTTGGGTCCAGTCGATCGGCTGGTTCAGCAGGGTCGCGCGCAGGGCATGCAGCCAGCGCCAGCCTTCGTGAACCAGGATGCTCGCATCCATGTACTTCGGATCGAAAACCTGGAAGAAACGCTGGGCGCGGCCTTCCTGGCTGACCAGGGTACCGTCGCCTTCAGCAAAGCTGGCGGCTGGCAGGACCAGTTGCGCGCGATCGCTGGTGGCGGTCTTCTGGTGGTCGGCGACGATCAGCACTTTGGTCGCGCTCAGGGCAGCATCGACCTTGGCCTTGTCGGTACGGGTGTACAGATCGTTTTCCAGCACGACGATGGCGTCGGCTTTACCGTCGATGACTGCTTGCAGCGCAGCGTCGACCGACTCGCCACCGAGCATGGCCAGGCCGAGGCTGTTGGCTTCTGGCACGATCAGGCTGATGGAACCGTTCTTCTCGCGCAGCTTCAGGGCTTTGGCGATGTTCGCGGCGGCTTCGATCAGGGCTTTGGAGCCCAGGGAAGTACCGGCGATGATCAGTGGGCGCTTGGCGGCGAGCAGGGCGTCGGCAATGCGCTTGGCCAGTTCGAGGGCTTCAGCGTCCAGGCCTTCAACGGCAGGCGCGCTGGCATCGAGGGCGTGAGCCACGGCGAAACCGATGCGGGCCAGGTCGTCTGGAGCGGCGTGTACGCACTCTTCAGCGATGTCGTCGAGCTTGGTCTCAGCCAGGCTGGCGATGAACAGCGGGTTCAGCGCGTGCTGGCCGATGTTCTTCACCGCGGCGTCGAGCCATGGCTGGACGCGCATGGCGTCGGCCATGTCTTCGGCCTTGCCCTTGACCGATTGACGCAGGGACAGGGCCATGCGCGCAGCAGTCTGGGTCAGGTCTTCGCCGAGGACGAAGATGGCGTCGTGGTCTTCGATGTCGCGCATGTTCGGTACTGGCAACGGGCTGTCTTTGAGCACTTGCAGGACCAGACGGATGCGGTCCAGCTCGGCAGCTTCGATACCCGAGTAGAAGTGCTCGGCACCGACCAGTTCGCGCAACGCGTAGTTGCTTTCGAGGCTGGCGCGTGGCGAACCGATACCGACGATGTTGCGACCGCGCAGCAGGTCGGCGGCTTTATCCAGGGCTTCGTCCAGGCTCAGCTTGGCACCATTGGCCAGCAGCGGCTGACGCGGGCGGTCTTCGCGGTTGACGTAGCCATAGCCGAAACGGCCACGGTCGCACAGGAAGTACTGGTTTACCGAACCGTTGAAACGGTTTTCGATACGACGCAGTTCGCCGTAACGCTCGCCCGGGGAGATGTTGCAACCGCTGGAGCAGCCATGGCAGATGCTCGGCGAGAACTGCATGTCCCACTTACGGTTGTAGCGCTCGGAGTGAGTCTTGTCGGTGAACACACCGGTCGGGCAGACCTCGGTGAGGTTGCCGGAGAACTCGCTTTCGAGGGTGCCGTCTTCAACGCGACCGAAGTACACGTTGTCGTGGGCGCCGAATACGCCGAGGTCGGTGCCGCCGGCGTAGTCCTTATAGAAGCGCACGCAGCGGTAGCAGGCGATGCAGCGGTTCATCTCGTGGGAAATGAACGGGCCCAGTTGCTGGTTCTGGTGGGTACGCTTGGTGAAGCGGTAACGGCGCTCGTTATGGCCGGTCATTACCGTCATGTCTTGCAGGTGGCAGTGACCGCCTTCTTCACAGACCGGGCAGTCGTGAGGGTGGTTGGTCATCAGCCATTCGACAACACTGGCGCGGAAGGCCTTGGATTCTTCATCTTCGATGGAGATCCAGGTGTTGTCGGTGGCAGGGGTCATGCAGGACATGACGATACGACCACGGGTGTCGTTCTCGTCGGTGTACTGCTTGACCGCGCACTGGCGGCAAGCGCCAACGCTGCCAAGGGCAGGGTGCCAGCAGAAATACGGAATATCGAGGCCCAGAGACAGACATGCCTGTAACAGGTTGTCTGCCCCATCGACTTCGAGCGCTTTGCCGTCTACGTGGATAGTGGCCATGGTTCAAAGTTCTTCGTTGGCCCGGTGTCAGCGGGCGTGGCTAATGGAATCTTGTTATCCGCGCGAATCAACACAGCCGGTAAAGGCGTCATCGCACGAAAAGCGAAGGGCACGGACCCTTCGCCTTTTTTAAGCGTTTACGCGCCGACTACGATCGGCCTTGCCAGAGGCGGGACGGCGGCGCTGACAGGCGCGATACCGGCTTCGAACTCATGGCGGAAGTATTTGATTGCGCTGCCCAATGGCTCCACGGCGCCCGGTGCGTGAGCACAGAAGGTCTTGCCTGGGCCGAGGAAGCCGACCAGACCCAGCAGGGTCTCGATGTCGCCTGGCTGGCCTTCACCGTTCTCGATGGCCATCAGGAGCTTGACGCTCCATGGCAGGCCATCGCGGCACGGGGTGCAGAAACCACAGGATTCGCGGGCGAAGAACTGCTCCATGTTGCGCAGCAGGGACACCATGTTGACACTGTCGTCCACCGCCATGGCCAGGCCGGTACCCATACGGGTACCCACCTTGGCGATGCCGCCGGCGTACATTTGTGCGTCCAGGTGTTCCGGCAACAGGAAGCCGGTACCGGCGCCGCCTGGCTGCCAGGCCTTGAGCTTGAAGCCGTCGCGCATGCCGCCGGCGTAGTCTTCGAACAACTCGCGACCGGTGACGCCGAATGGCAGTTCCCACAGGCCCGGGTTCTTGACCTTGCCGGAGAAGCCCATGAGCTTGGTGCCCATGTCTTCGCTGCCTTCGCGGGCCAGGGATTTGTACCAGTCCACGCCGTCGGCAATGATCGCCGGCACGTTGCACAGGGTCTCGACGTTGTTCACGCAGGTCGGCTTGCCCCACACGCCAACGGCGGCAGGGAAGGGCGGCTTGGAGCGCGGGTTGGCGCGACGGCCTTCGAGGGAGTTGATCAGTGCGGTTTCTTCACCGCAGATGTAACGCCCGGCACCGGTGTGGACGAACAGCTCGAAATCAAAACCCGAACCCAGGATGTTCTTGCCCAACAGGCCTGCAGCCTTGGCTTCTTCCACGGCACGGTTGAGGTGCTTGGCGGCGGTGGTGTACTCGCCACGCAGGAAGATGTAGCCACGGTAGGTTTTCAGCGCGCGGGCACTGATCAGCATGCCTTCGATCAGCAGATGGGGCAGTTGCTCCATCAGCATGCGGTCTTTCCAGGTGTTCGGCTCCATTTCATCCGCGTTGCACAGCAGGTAGCGGATGTTGATGGATTCGTCCTTGGGCATCAGGCCCCACTTCACGCCCGTGGGGAAGCCTGCACCGCCGCGGCCCTTGAGGCCTGCGTCTTTCACGGTCTGGACGATGTCGTCCTGGGCCATGTCGGCGAAGGCCTTGCGCGCAGCGGCGTAACCGTTCTTGGCCTGGTACTCGTCGAGCCAGACGGCTTCGCCGTCGTCACGCAGACGCCAGGTGAGCGGGTGAGTCTCGGCCGAACGCTTGATGCGATTGGCTGGACCGAAGGAAGTCAGGGTCATACGTAGCCCTCGAGCAATTTGGCAACGCCTGCTGGCTGCACATCCCCGAAAGTGTCGTCGTCGATCATCAACGCCGGCGCCTTGTCGCAGTTGCCGAGGCAGCAGACCGGCAGCAGGGTGAAACGACCATCGGTGGTGGTCTGACCCAGGCCGATGCCGAGTTTGCTCTGGATTTCGCTGACCACGGATTCATGGCCGCCGATGTAGCAGACCATGCTGTCGCAGACGCGAATGATGTGGCGGCCAACCGGCTGACGGAAGATCTGGCTATAGAACGTCGCCACGCCTTCCACGTCGCTGGCCGGGATGCCGAGGATCTCGCCGATGGCGTACAGGGCGCCATCCGGCACCCAGCCACGTTCCTTCTGGACGATCTTCAAGGCTTCGATCGACGCCGCGCGCGGGTCTTCGTAGTGATGCAACTCGTGCTCGATGGCCGAGCGCTCGGTTTCACTCAAGGTGAAACGGTCTGTCTGGATAAGCGTGCTGTTCATGCTTAGCGGTCCACGTCGGCCATAACGAAATCGATACTACCCAGGTACGCGATCAAGTCCGCGACCATGCTGCCTTTGATCACCGAAGGGATCTGCTGCAGGTGCGGGAAGCTTGGGGTACGAATCCGGGTGCGGTAGCTCATGGTGCCGCCATCGCTCGTCAGGTAATAACTGTTGATGCCCTTGGTCGCTTCGATCATCTGGAAGGATTCGTTGGCCGGCATGACCGGGCCCCACGAAACCTGCAGGAAGTGCGTGATCAAGGTTTCGATGTGCTGCAGCGTGCGCTCTTTCGGTGGCGGCGTGGTCAGCGGGTGATCCGCCTTGTACGGGCCTTCCGGCATGTTGCGCATGCACTGGTCGATGATCCGGATGCTCTGGCGCATCTCTTCGACGCGCACGATGCAACGGTCGTAGGCATCGCCATTGGCGGCCAGCGGCACTTCGAACTCGAAGTTCTCGTAGCCCGAGTACGGACGCGCCTTACGCAGGTCGAAGTCGCAACCGGTGGCACGCAGGCCTGCACCGGTGACGCCCCATTCCAGGGCTTGCTTGGTGTTGTAGTCGGCGACGCCGATGGTCCGGCCGCGCAGGATGCTGTTGTCCAGTGCGGCTTTCTGGTATTCGTCCAGGCGCTTGGGCATCCACTCGACGAAATCCTTGACCAGTTTTTCCCAGCCGCGCGGCAGGTCGTGGGCGACGCCACCGATGCGGTACCAGGCCGGGTGCAGGCGGAAACCGGTGATGGCTTCGATCACCGTGTACGCTTTCTGGCGGTCGGTGAAGGTGAAGAACACCGGGGTCATGGCGCCGACGTCCTGGATGTAGGTACCCAGGAACAGCAGGTGGCTGGTGATCCGGAAGAACTCAGCCATCATGATGCGGATGACGTCGACTTTCTCGGGCACCTTGATGCCGGCCAGCTTCTCGACCGAGAGCACGTACGGCAGGTTGTTCATCACGCCGCCGAGGTAGTCGATACGGTCGGTGTACGGGATGAAGCTGTGCCAGGACTGACGCTCGGCCATCTTCTCGGCGCCACGGTGGTGGTAACCGATGTCCGGAACGCAGTCGACGATCTCTTCACCGTCCAGCTGCAGGATGATGCGGAATGCACCGTGCGCCGAAGGGTGGTTCGGGCCGAGGTTGAGGAACATGTAGTCCTCGTTCGGGCCGGAACGCTTCATGCCCCAGTCTTCCGGCTTGAAGCGCGCGGACTCTTCCTCGAGTTGCTGCTTGGCCAGGTTCAGGGTGAACGGGTCGAACTCGGTGGCACGGGCCGGGAAGTCCTTGCGCAGCGGGTGACCTTCCCAGGTCGGCGGCATCATGATGCGCGACAGGTGCGGGTGACCTTTGAAGTCGATGCCGTACATGTCCCAGACTTCACGCTCGTACCAGTTGGCGTTCGGCCAGATGCTGGTGACGGTCGGCAGGCTGAGGTCGCTCTCGGACAAGGCGACCTTGATCATTACGTCACTATTACGCTCGATCGACATCAAGTGGTAGAACACGGAGAAGTCGACGCCGTTCGGCAGCCCTTGACGCTTGGTACGCAGACGCTCGTCCACGCCGTGCAGGTCATAGAGCATGACGTACGGCTTGGGCAGGTTGCGCAGGAATGTCAGGACTTCGACGAGTTTGGCACGGGCAACCCAAAGCACCGGCATGCCGGTGCGGGTAGGCTGGGCGGTGAACGCCTCCGGGCCAAAACGGTTGTTCAGTTCGACGACCACATCCTGGTCGTCTGCCTTGTAAGGCGGGATGTACAGAGCACTGCCTGTAGTCATGGTTATTTTATCGCTTTCGGTCAACGTAAAGAATGAAGCCAGTGTCTCGTTCTATTAAAGAAGCAGATCTGGATCAGACTTCGTCGGGGCTGCGCAGGTTGGTGACTGCGATTCGCTGTTCGCGGCGCTTTTCCTTCTCCGAAGGCATCTCGGCGCGGTAGACGCCTTGATCACCAACGACCCAGGAAAGCGGACGACGCTCCTGTCCAATCGACTCCTGCAGCAGCATCAAACCTTGCAGGAAAGCTTCAGGACGGGGCGGGCAGCCAGGCACGTAGACGTCCACGGGCAGGAACTTGTCCACCCCTTGAACGACGGAGTAGATGTCGTACATGCCACCGGAGTTGGCGCACGAACCCATGGAGATGACCCATTTAGGTTCGAGCATTTGCTCGTAGAGACGCTGGATGATCGGCGCCATCTTGATGAAGCAGGTACCGGCGATAACCATGAAATCCGCCTGGCGCGGCGATGCCCGGATAACCTCGGCGCCAAAGCGCGCGATGTCGTGGGGCGCCGTGAAGGCGGTGGTCATTTCCACGTAGCAGCACGAAAGGCCGAAGTTGTACGGCCACAGGGAGTTCTTGCGCCCCCAGTTGATCGTGCCGTTAAGCACGTCTTCGAGCTTGCCCATGAAGATGTTTTTGTGGACTTGATCTTCTAACGGATCGGAAACGGTTTCCCGCTGGCCAATCGGATACTGCTCGTTAGGAGCATCGGGGTCGATCCTGGTGAGATTGTATTGCATTGCCAAAGCCTCATTGTTTCAGCTTCGCTTGCCGCTTGCGCCGAGCTTCCGGAGCCCAGTCAAGGGCACCCACTCGGAATAGGTAGACAAGACCTGCCAACAGAATTGCTATGAAAACGAGAGCTTCGACGAATCCGGTCCAGCCGCTTTCGCGGACGGACACAGACCATGCAAAGAGAAAGAGGGCTTCGATATCGAAGATCACGAACAGCATCGCGACCAGATAGAATTTGGCTGAGAGCCGCAAGCGGGCGCCACCTGTAGGTAGCATGCCGGACTCGAACGGTTCGTTTTTGCTGCGGCCCCAGGCTTTTGACCCGAGTAGGCTGGAGACACCGAGCATGAAGGCGCAGAGGCCGCCGACGCCTAGAAGGAAAATGGCAAAGCCCCAGTTGTGGGCCATGAGTCCTGTCGCTTCGGGCATGCTGGTAATCCTTAACAGAGAGCAAAGGTCTCTGAGCTTGAAAAAGTAACAAAGCAGTGACGATATGTCGCAGCAATCAATCCCGCTGATTTTATGGCTAAACACCCAGCAAGTAAAATTCCTATAGCGAAATTATTTATAGGAATAAGGACATAGCGAGCGGTAAAAGCGCCGTAGCCCTTGCGTTGCGGGCATTAGCCGGCATTTCGGGAATTATGTTTTGTAAGGAATGTAACGAACATAGTTTTCGCTAAATGATAATCAATATTGTTTGTGCCGGTTTTTAAACTGTTTAGTGGGTTTAGGGTGGGGAAGTTGTCTTATTTGCGCATTACAGGGTTTTGTTGTGTATGGGGAATTGCGGGCAAAAAAACGCCCCGAACCAGTCGGGGCGTCAGGTGTGCAGCGCTGCGGTTAGCTTTCTATAAGGCCCGCGGCGGCTGATGTCTCAAGTGAAGCAGATCAGTGGAACTGTTCTTCTTCGGTCGAACCGGTCAGCGCGGTTACCGAAGACGAGCCACCCTGGATCACGGTGGTCATGTCGTCGAAGTAGCCGGTGCCCACTTCCTGCTGGTGAGCCACGAAGGTGTAACCCTTGGCAGCATCAGCGAACTCTTGCTCTTGCAGCTTCACGTAGGCAGTCATGTCGTTGCGGGCGTAGTCGTGCGCCAGGTTGAACATGCTGTGCCACATGTTGTGAATGCCGGCCAGGGTGATGAACTGGTGCTTGTAGCCCATGGCGGACAGTTCGCGCTGGAACTTGGCGATGGTCGCGTCGTCCAGGTTTTTCTTCCAGTTGAAGGAAGGCGAGCAGTTGTACGACAGCAGTTGGTCCGGGTATTCCTTCTTGATCGCTTCAGCGAAGCGACGGGCCTCGTCCAGGTCCGGCTTGGCAGTTTCGCACCAGATCAGGTCGGCGTACGGAGCGTAGGCCAGGCCGCGGGCGATGGCTTGATCCAGGCCGGCGCGCACCTTGTAGAAACCTTCCTGGGTACGTTCGCCAGTCACGAATGGCTGGTCGTACGGGTCGCAGTCGGAGGTCAGCAGGTCAGCGGCGTTGGCGTCGGTACGGGCCAGGATGATGGTCGGGGTACCGGCAACGTCGGCTGCCAGACGGGCAGCGGTCAGCTTCTGTACGGCTTCCTGGGTAGGAACCAGTACCTTGCCGCCCATGTGGCCGCATTTCTTCACGGAAGCCAGTTGGTCTTCGAAGTGAACGCCGGCGGCGCCTGCTTCGATCATGCTCTTCATCAGCTCGTAGGCGTTCAGTACGCCGCCGAAACCGGCTTCGGCGTCAGCCACGATTGGCGCGAAGTAGTCGATGTAGCCAGCGTCGCCCGGGTTCTTGCCGGCTTTCCACTGGATCTGGTCGGCGCGACGGAACGAGTTGTTGATGCGCTTGACCACGGTCGGTACCGAGTCAACCGGGTACAGAGACTGGTCCGGGTACATCGATTCGGCGGAGTTGTTGTCCGCAGCCACTTGCCAGCCCGACAGGTAGATTGCCTGGATACCGGCTTTGACTTGTTGTACAGCCTGGCCGCCGGTCAGGGCGCCCATGCAGTTGACGAAATCTTTCTCAGGACGGAAGGCGGGCTTGGCACCCTGGGTAACCAGGTTCCACAGCTTCTCGGCGCCCATTTTTGCAAAGGTGTGCTCAGGTTGAACCGAGCCACGCAGGCGGACGACGTCAGCAGCGGAGTAAGTGCGTGTCACGCCTTTCCAGCGCGGGTTCTCAGCCCAGTCTTTTTCGAGGGCTGCAATTTGCTGTTCGCGTGTCAGTGCCATGGGAGATAAACCTCGTCGCGTCTTTATGAAAAGTTGTTCTGCGGTGGAAAATTCCTGCGCTCGCTGACCAGAAGCTTAGGTGGTCAAGTCGGGTTCGGCGGGGATGGCGACGGGATGAACGATGGGCTCGAGGGGAAGTGAGCAGGTAAGGGCGAACTGGCGGGCGCATTCGGGCGTCGTGGGCCTTGGTGCGAACTTCAGTGTGATGCCGGGTTTACCTAAATACGCTTCCGTCCCTCGGGACAACTTCGTTCCAGTCGGCAACCTCGTCAAACACACCTTGTGGGCGGTACAGACACGAAGCGGTTCGCGGGGTAGATGCGAACATCGCCTCGAAGGCCCTTGCCAGGGCCCCTGATTAGCGGGAGCGAGGCCATCATGCCTTTGCTTTTTTGGCTCGTCAAACGTTTTGTAGTGCTTTTTTTCAAGCACTACATCTTTGGTCTAATACGACTCCTCAGTCAGTTTTCGGGGCTTTAGTCCAAAGTATCGACTTTCACCCGCAAGGTCATGTCGTTGCGGCTCTGGGTCGAGTAGCTGCGGCTCCCGCCCTGTTTGTCGGCCTGGGTCTGACCGTTGACCCCGGCCAGCAGGATCCACTCGCCCAGGCGGCCGGTGACGGTTGTGTCGGTGCTTTGCACGTTCACTACATCGGGACGTTCCTGGCTCATTCGGTCACGGTTTGTGCTGATCGACAGGTGAACGATCTCGCCGGTGACGTTGGCGGTGACGTAGAAGCCCTGGGTGACGTTGCGGTATTCGGTCTGGCTGCGCAGGTCGCCGTAGGAGTCGGTCTGGCTGCTCGTCAGCGGTACGCTTTGGCCCACCTGGATCAGCGCTGGCATGCCGTCGGTGGCCTGGACCTGCTGGATGCCACCGTCCCGGCTGTCGGTGCTGTGGCTGATGATGCGGGTCTGGCCCGGTTTGGCGCCGTTGACCGAATAACCCTGATTGCCCTGGGAGTTGTTTTCGTTGGTGTCGACGGTAATCAACAGGCGTTTGGGCGCGGTGTCGAGTTGACCGATCAAGGCCTTAAGTTCGTCGATCTTGCGCTGATCGGCATTGACGATCAGCTGATTGCCGTAGGCGCTGACCTGGCCGTCCTTGCCGATGAAATCCTGCGCCACCGGCAACATGTCGGCGCTGGTGTGGTAGTTCAGCGGCACGATTTCGGTGGCGGCCATGAGCGGTAAACTGCAGGTCACCAGCAGTGTGGTGAGCAGGGTGCGTAGGGACATATCCGTTATCTCCGCCAGCTTCAAAATGTTGATATTGCCAGTTTGTCGGCCTGGGATGTCTGTAGGAGCGAGCTTGCTCGCGAAAAACTTGATCGCGACACGTTGCTTCAGGCAGCACGCGTCATCGTTCACCTACATCGCGAGCAAGCTCGCTCCTACAGGTTTGGGTGATAGCAGTGTGTCGGCCTGGGAGGGGGCAAGTTTAATGCTAGACAGCAAAACGCCCCGGCATCGCGTGATGGCGGGGCGTTTTGTGGTGTGCCTACTGGCCTCTTCGCGAGCAAGCCCGCTTCCACAGGGGAATGCATTCCAATTGTGGCAGCGGGCTTGCTCGCGAAGGCCGCGACTCGGTATCAGGCCGAATGGCGAACCATGTCCACATGCGGAATCCCTGCTTCCAGGAACTCCTCGCTGACCATGTGAAAGCCCAGGCGCTCATAGAACGCCGTGGCTTGCACCTGGGCGCTGAGCATCTGCTGCTTCAGCCCGCGCTCTTCGGCTTCGCCGATCACCGCGTGCATCAGTGCATCGCCGACTTTCAGACCGCGCCAGTCCTTGAGGACCGACACCCGGCCGACGTGACCGTCGGGCAGCAGGCGGGCGGTGCCCACGGGAAAGTCGCCTTCGAGGGCGAGGAAATGCACGGCCGTCACATCATCGGCATCCCATTCCAGCTCGGGCGGAACGGATTGCTCGGCGACGAACACCGCTTCACGAATGCGCCGGATCTCGGCGTTGTCTTTCTGCCAGTCTGCGACACGTACGTGAATCTTATTCATCGGCAAACCCCAGGCTTCCTTGCTTGACCAGTTCGCACAGCAGGCCGCGGCCGTCTTCGTCGGCCAGCCAGTCACCCAGGTTGTCGACGTGCAAGGCGTCGGCCGCGCAGATCATCTTCAACAACTCGCGCAGTTTGCCCGGCAGGTAACGGCTCTGGCCGCTGGCGAACAGCAGCAGGTCGTCATCGACTTCCGACCAGGCCAAGCGTGCGCTTGGATTGCGGATCAGCACCGCGCCTTGTTCCAGCGCGCCGAGGACGTCGTCTTCTTCGAGATCTTCCGGGCCGACCACCAGTTCCGGGTAACGCGGCTCGGTCATGAACTGGCCGAACCAGGTCAGCAGCAGGCGCTCGTCGTTCATGTGCTCGGCCAGCAGGCCTTTGAGGCGATCGAGGGCGTCGTGCTGGATCTGATGCGGATCCGCCACCGGCTGGGCGTCGGCGTCGGTGTAGCGCTCTTCGTCCGGCAGGAACTGGCTGAGGAAGTCGGTGAAGTGGGTCAGCACTTCAGCGGCGCTCGGTGCACGGAAACCGACCGAGTAGGTCAGGCAGTCATCGACGGCCACCCCGCAATGGGCCAGGCGCGGCGGCAGGTAGAGCATGTCGCCCGGTTCCAGGACCCACTCATCGGTGGCTTCGAATTCGGCGAGGATGCGCAGGTCCGCGTGTTGCAGCAGCGGGCTTTCGGAGTCGCACATCTGGCCAATTTTCCAGTTGCGCTTGCCGTGGCCTTGCAGCAGGAACACGTCGTAGTTGTCGAAGTGCGGACCGACGCTGCCACCGGGGGCGGCGAAGCTGATCATCACGTCGTCGATGCGCCAGCTCGGCAGGAAGCGGAAGTTTTCCAGCAGTTCGCTGACTTCCGGCACGAACTGGTCCACGGCTTGTACCAGCAGGGTCCACTCGCGTTCCGGCAGTTTGCTGAATTCGTCTTCGGCGAACGGGCCGCGACGCAATTCCCAAGGGCGCTCGCCGTTCTCGATCACCAGACGCGATTCGACTTCTTCTTCCAGCGCCAGGCCGGCTAGTTCGTCGGCGTCGATCGGGCTTTCGAAATCGGGAATCGCCTGACGGATCAGCAACGGTTTTTTCTGCCAGTAGTCGCGCAGGAACTCGCGTGCCGTGATGCCGCCCAGAAGTTGAAGAGGAATGTCAGGATTCATGTGTAACCTATTGAAAAAAAGCACTTTTCATACGGGAATAAAAACGCCCGGCGCGGCCGGGCGTCTTAAACGGGTCTAGCGGTCGATCAGATGCGCTTGGCTTGCGCTACAGCGTTGCCAATGTAGTTGGCCGGGGTGAGCAGTTTCAGCTCGGCCTTGGCCGCGGCTGGCATGTCCAGGCCGTCGATGAAAGTCTGCAGCGCTTCAGGGCTGATGCCCTTGCCACGGGTCAATTCTTTCAGCTTTTCGTACGGGTTTTCGATGTTGTAGCGACGCATCACGGTCTGGATCGGCTCGGCCAGCACTTCCCAGCAAGCGTCCAGGTCAGCGGCAATCTTCTGCTCGTTGAGCTCCAGCTTGCTGATGCCTTTGAGGCTGGCTTCGTACGCGATCACGCTGTGGGCGAAGCCGACACCGAGGTTGCGCAGTACGGTGGAGTCGGTCAGGTCGCGCTGCCAGCGGGAGATCGGCAGTTTGCTCGCCAGGTGCTGGAACAGTGCGTTGGCAATACCCAGGTTGCCTTCGGAGTTTTCGAAGTCGATCGGGTTGACCTTGTGCGGCATGGTCGACGAACCGATTTCGCCAGCGATGGTGCGCTGCTTGAAGTAACCCAGGGAGATGTAGCCCCAGATGTCGCGGTCGAAGTCGATCAGGATGGTGTTGAAGCGCGCGATGGCGTCGAACAGCTCGGCGATGTAGTCGTGCGGTTCGATCTGCGTGGTGTACGGGTTGAAGCCCAGGCCCAGCTCGTCTTCGATGAAAGCGCGAGCGTTGGCTTCCCAGTCAATCTCAGGGTAGGCCGACAGGTGCGCGTTGTAGTTGCCCACAGCGCCGTTGATCTTGCCCAGCAGCGGTACGGCAGCGACTTGAGCGATCTGGCGCTCCAGACGGTAAACCACGTTCGCCAGCTCTTTACCCAGGGTGGTCGGCGAAGCCGGTTGACCGTGAGTGCGCGACAGCATCGGCACGTCGGCGAAACGGATGGCCAGTTCGCGGATGGCGTTGGCGGTCTGGCGCATCAGCGGCAGCATCACATCATCACGGCCTTCGCGCAGCATCAGGGCGTGGGACAGGTTGTTGATGTCCTCGCTGGTGCAGGCAAAGTGGATGAATTCGCTGACCTTGGCCAGTTCCGGCAGCTTGGCCGCCTGCTCCTTGAGCAGGTATTCGATGGCTTTTACGTCGTGGTTGGTGGTGCGCTCGATCTCTTTGACACGCTCGGCGTGCTCCAGGGAGAAGTTTTCCGCCAGGGTGTTCAGCACAGCGTTGGCTTCGGCGGAGAACGCCGGCACTTCGCTGATGGCAGGGTGAGCGGCCAGGCGCTGGAGCCAGCGCACTTCAACCAGGACGCGGGCACGGATCAGGCCGTACTCGCTGAAAATTGGGCGCAGGGCCTGGGTTTTGCCGGCGTAGCGGCCGTCAACAGGGGAAACCGCAGTGAGCGAAGAAAGCTGCATGGGGTGTTCTCGGACAGTCGGGCAACGAAATGGGGCGCGTATCATACATGAAAAAATCCGCCGGTCCGTCGCCAACTGACCGGCGTATTACGCGTATTGCTGAGTTCGGTGCTGTAGATGCGGGTTATTCGTTACGCATCAATGGGTAAAGCTCTTTGAGCAATTTGCGGCGGCTGATCACCAGTTGCCAGCGATGACCGCCCAATTGCCGCCACAGGCGAGCCGAACGGATGCCGGCCAGCAGCAGGGCACGAATTTTCGAGGCGTTGCTCGGTTGCTGCAGGTTGCGCATGTCGCCGTGCACCTGGATGCGTTGGCGCAGGGTGCTCAGGGTGTCCTGATACAGCGCGCCGCAGGCGGCGATCACGTTTTCGTGGGCCGGGCCGAAGTGCTCGACCTGGGACTGGATCTGCGGCAGGCGTTTGCCGATCACGTCCAGCATGTCGCTGCGCTTGGCCAATTGACGTTCCAGGCCAAGCATAGCCAGGGCATAACGCAGCGGCTCACGCTGCAGGGCGCTCGGATCGCGTTCGAGGGCGCCGATCAATGCGCGATAGCCTTCGCGCAGGTTGATGTCGTCGCCGCCGTAGACCTCCAGGGTGTCCTTAGGGTCGCGGATCAGCAGGCTGCCGAGCATGCAGGTCAGGCCGGCCTCGTTGGTCTGGCCGGTCTTGGCAATCTTGTCGACCAGCACCGCGGCGAGAAATACACCGCCGAGGGCCGTCAGTTGCTCCTGAGTGGGGGTCATTGAGCCTGGCCTTTGCTGGTCCAGGGTTCAGCCACTTCAATGACGCCGCCGCCGAGGCAAATCTCGCCGTCGTAGAACACCACCGACTGACCCGGGGTGACCGCGCGTTGCGGGTCATCGAAGGTCGCGCGGTAGCCGGTGGCGGTCTTCTCCAGGGTGCAGGGCTGGTCGCTCTGGCGATAACGAACCTTGGCGGTCAGCTGGCGCGGCTGGCTCAGGTCGATCGGGTTGACCCAATAGATGTCCGAGGCGAGCAGGGCGCGGGAGAACAGCCACGGGTGATCGTTACCCTGGCCAACGATCAGTTCGTTGTGCGCAAGATCCTTGATCAACACGTACCACGGCTCGTCACTGGCGTCTTTCAGACCGCCGATGCCCAGGCCCTGGCGTTGGCCGATGGTGTGGTACATCAGGCCATGGTGGCGGCCGATGATTTCGCCTTCGGTGGTCTTGATCTCGCCCGGTTGCGCCGGCAGGTACTGCTTGAGGAAGTCGCTGAAGCGGCGCTCGCCGATAAAGCAGATGCCGGTGGAATCCTTTTTCTTCGCGGTCGCCAACTCGTATTTCTCGGCAATCGCCCGCACCTGCGGTTTTTCCAGCTCGCCGACCGGGAACAGGGTCTTGGCGATCTGCTCACCACCCACGGCGTGCAGGAAGTAGCTCTGGTCCTTGTTCGGGTCCAGGCCCTTGAGCAACTCGGTGCGGCCGTCGATGTCGCGGCGACGCACGTAGTGGCCAGTGGCGATCAGGTCGGCGCCGAGCATCATGGCGTAGTCGAGGAACGCCTTGAACTTGATCTCCCGGTTGCACAGGATGTCCGGGTTCGGCGTGCGGCCGGCCTTGTATTCGGCCAGGAAGTGCTCGAACACGTTGTCCCAGTACTCGGCGGCGAAGTTGGCGGTGTGCAGCTTGATGCCAATCTTGTCGCACACGGCCTGGGCGTCCGCCAGGTCATCCATGGCGGTGCAGTATTCGGTTCCGTCGTCTTCTTCCCAGTTCTTCATGAACAGGCCTTCCACCTCATAGCCCTGCTCGATCAGCAGGAGGGCGGAAACGGAAGAGTCCACGCCGCCGGACATGCCGACAATGACGCGCTTCTTTTGTGTGTCAGAAGGGGCTGGATCACGCATAGGGATTCAATGAGTGTCTTGAAAAAGGACGCGATTCTAACAGGCCGAAGCCCGCAAGGCTAAAGAGAAGGACGGATCAATTCGAGACCGAAGCGAATACCGGCCCGATAGTCGTCGATGCAGCGCATGATCAGCTCGCTGCGCCAGTTTTCGCGCTGCTCGATTAATTCCTCGCGGGTCAACCACTTGGCGCCGACGATGCCCTCGTCCAGTTGATAATCGGGGTGATGTTTCAGCGCTTTGGCGATGAAGCAGACCCGTTGGTAGGTGACGCCGTTGCTTGGGGCGGTATAGAGATAAATGCCCAGTACGCCGGTGGGTTCGACGTCCCAGCCGGTTTCTTCGAGGGTTTCACGCACGGCGGCTTCGGTCAGGGTTTCGTCCGGGTCCAGGTGGCCGGCGGGCTGGTTGAGCACCACGCGTCCGTGCTTGAGTTCCTCGACCATCAGGAAGCGGCCGTTGTCTTCGACGATGGTGGCGACGGTGATGTGGGGTTTCCACTCCATAAAATTCCCTCAATGTTGAAATGCTGCCCCTGTAGGAGCTGGCTTGCCAGCGAATGCGGTGGATCAGCCGCCCTCAATGTTGAATGGTAGGCCGCCATCGCTGGCAAGCCAGCTCCTACAGGGGATTGTGTGAATTCTGAAAACACAAACCCCGGCACATGGCCGGGGTTTGTGGTGCTTCCTTACAACCTTAAACCAACGCTGCAACCGCTGCGTTGAAAGTTGCGCTAGGACGCATGGCCTTGCTGATCAGCTCGGCGTCGGCGTGGTAGTAACCGCCGATGTCCACTGGCTTGCCCTGGACGGCGTTGAGCTCGGCAACGATGGTCGCCTCGTTCTCGGTCAGGGTCTTGGCCAGGGTCGCGAACTGCGCTTGCAGTGCAGTGTCTTCGGTCTGGGCAGCCAGGGCCTGGGCCCAGTACAGCGCCAGGTAGAAGTGGCTGCCGCGGTTGTCGATGTTGCCGACTTTACGCGATGGCGACTTGTTGTTGTCCAGGAACTGGCCGGTGGCCTGGTCCAGGGTCTTGGCCAGAACCAGCGCCTTGGGGTTGTTGTAGGTCACGCCCAGGTGTTCCAGGGACGCGGCCAGGGCCAGGAATTCACCCAGCGAATCCCAACGCAGGAAGTTCTCTTCCAGCAGTTGCTGCACGTGCTTCGGAGCCGAACCGCCGGCGCCGGTTTCGAACAGGCCACCGCCGTTCATCAGCGGCACGATCGACAGCATCTTGGCGCTGGTGCCCAGTTCCATGATCGGGAACAGGTCGGTCAGGTAGTCGCGCAGGACGTTGCCGGTCACCGAGATGGTGTCCTTGCCTTCGCGGGTGCGCTGCAGGGTGAACTTCATCGCGTCGACTGGCGCCATGATCTGGATGTCCAGGCCGGCCGTGTCGTGATCCTTCAGGTAAGCCTGGACTTTCTCGATCACCACGCCGTCGTGGGCGCGCATCGGGTCCAGCCAGAAGATCGCTGGCGTGCTGCTTGCGCGAGCACGGTTGACGGCGAGTTTGACCCAGTCCTGGATCGGCGCGTCTTTGGTCTGGCACATGCGGAAGATGTCGCCGGCTTCAACCGACTGTTCCAGCAGCAGGGTGCCGTTGGTGTCGGTCACGCGGACTACACCGTTGGTCTTGATCTGGAAAGTCTTGTCGTGGGAGCCGTACTCTTCGGCTTTTTTCGCCATCAGGCCAACGTTCGGCACGCTGCCCATGGTGGTGGGATCGAACGCGCCATTGGCCTTGCAGTCTTCGATGACCGCCTGGTAGATGGTGGCGTAGCAGCGATCCGGGATCACGGCCTTGGTGTCGTGCAGCTGGCCGTCGGTGCCCCACATCTTGCCGGAGTCACGGATCATGGCTGGCATCGAGGCGTCGACGATGACGTCGCTCGGCACGTGCAGATTGGTGATGCCCTTGTCGGAGTTGACCATCGCCAGGGATGGACGAACGGCGTAGACCGCCTGGATGTCGGCTTCGATCTGCGCTTGTTGCTCGGCCGGCAGGGCCTTGATGCGAGCGTACAGGTCGCCGATGCCGTTGTTCAGGTTGAAGCCGATCTGCGCCAGCACGTCAGCGTGCTTGGCCAGTGCGTCCTTGTAGAACTCGGCAACGATCTGGCCGAACATGATCGGGTCGGAGACCTTCATCATGGTCGCTTTCAGGTGAACCGACAGCAGCACGCCCTGGGCCTTGGCGCTTTCGATTTCAGCGGCGATGAAGGCACGCAGAGCATTTTTGCTCATGACGGCGCAGTCGAGGATCTCGCCAACCTGAACGGTGGTCTTTTCTTTCAGGACGGTGGTGGTGCCGTCTTGAGCGATCAGTTCGATCTTCACGGCGCCAGCAGCGTCGATCAGGGCGGCTTTTTCGCTGCCGTAGAAGTCACCGCTGCTCATGTGTGCAACGTGGGATTTGGAGTCAGCAGCCCAGGCGCCCATCTTGTGCGGGTGCTTGCGCGCGTAGTTCTTCACCGACAGCGGCGCGCGACGGTCGGAGTTGCCTTCGCGCAGTACCGGGTTCACGGCGCTGCCCTTGACCTTGTCGTAACGGGCCTTGGCTTCTTTGTCGGCGTCGCTGCTCACGGTTTCCGGATAGTCCGGCAGGGCGTAGCCCTGGGCCTGCAGTTCCTTGATCGCGGCTTGCAACTGCGGAACCGAGGCGCTGATGTTCGGCAACTTGATGATGTTGGCTTCAGGCGTAACGGCCAGGGCGCCCAGTTCGGCGAGGTGGTCGGCTACGGCTTTGTCACCCAATTGCTCGGGGAAGCTGGCCAGGATACGCCCTGCAAGAGAGATATCGCGGGTTTCAACGGCGATATCAGCCGAGGCGGTGAACGCCTCTACGATAGGCAACAGTGAATAGGTGGCGAGGGCGGGAGCTTCGTCGGTGAAGGTATAGATGATCTTCGAGCGGGTGGGCATATTCGGATTAACTCTCTCTTCTTTGCTAAAGCGTGCGCAGAAACTCGAGGGGCGCCGGGTAAGCGCGTTCGTTCAAAGTCATCCATGAGCCGAATATCGAGATTTCGTTGCTGTGATGTTGGGTGCATCAAGTAGGGCGTCAAGTAGGCGGGCTGCGGTAGCAGACCGTCTCATCGGGTGGAAACACTCGTCGTAGAGCTGTTCAACCTGACGTGACCCTTTAGTCAGCGGCGGCATTATACATAGGTAGCTGGCAATCTGCCGATGGTTCACACACAACGTTTGTCGTCCATTGGTCTAAAGGTCGCAGGGGCGAGCAAGGCGTAAGGTCGTTCGTCGTGCTTGAGTTTGGCGCTTTTCCCTTTGATTTCAGGCTTGTAGGGCGCAGGTTGTATGGCTTTGCGGCATATCGATAGAACATAGGGTTTGCGCGCCGATTTAACTGGGTTACGCTCGAACCAAGCCAGATGTTCAATCCAATCAATGGAGTTCAGCATGGGTTACAAGAAGATTCAGGTTCCAGCCGTCGGCGACAAAATCACCGTCAATGCAGACCATTCTCTCAATGTTCCTAATAACCCGATCATTCCTTTCATCGAAGGCGACGGCATTGGTGTCGACATCAGCCCGGTCATGATCAAGGTTGTCGATGCTGCTGTGAAAAAGGCTTACGGCGGCGAGCGCAAGATTTCCTGGATGGAAGTGTACGCCGGGGAAAAAGCGACCCAGGTCTACGATCAGGACACCTGGCTGCCTCAGGAAACCCTGGACGCGGTCAAGGATTACGTGGTTTCCATCAAGGGCCCCCTGACCACGCCGGTCGGTGGCGGTATCCGTTCCCTCAACGTGGCCCTGCGCCAGCAACTCGACCTGTACGTCTGCCTGCGCCCGGTGCGCTGGTTCGAAGGCGTGCCAAGCCCGGTCAAGAAGCCAGGCGACGTCGACATGACGATCTTTCGCGAGAACTCCGAAGACATCTATGCCGGCATCGAGTGGAAGGCCGGTACCCCGGAAGCCACCAAGGTCATCAAGTTCCTTAAAGAAGAAATGGGCGTCACCAAGATCCGTTTCGACGAAAACTGCGGTATCGGCGTCAAGCCGGTTTCCCTGCAAGGCACCAAGCGCCTGGCGCGCAAGGCCCTGCAATATGTGGTCGACAACGATCGCGATTCGCTGACCATCGTGCACAAAGGCAACATCATGAAGTTCACCGAAGGTGCCTTCAAGGAATGGGCCTATGAAGTGGCGGCCGAAGAGTTCGGCGCGACCCTGCTCGACGGCGGTCCGTGGATGCAGTTCAAGAACCCGAAAACCGGCAAGAACGTTGTCGTCAAGGACGCTATCGCCGACGCCATGCTCCAGCAGATCCTGCTGCGCCCCGCGGAATACGATGTGATCGCGACCCTGAACCTCAACGGCGACTACCTCTCCGATGCCCTGGCGGCGGAAGTGGGCGGTATCGGTATCGCACCGGGCGCCAACCTGTCCGACACCGTGGCCATGTTCGAAGCCACCCACGGTACCGCGCCGAAATACGCCGGCAAGGACCAGGTCAACCCGGGGTCGTTGATCCTGTCGGCTGAAATGATGTTGCGCCACATGGGCTGGACCGAAGCGGCCGACCTGATCATCAAGGGCACCAACGGCGCGATTTCCGCCAAGACCGTGACCTATGACTTTGAACGCCTGATGGAAGGTGCCAAGCTGGTTTCCTCGTCCGGCTTCGGTGATGCGCTGATCTCGCACATGTAAGAAAATCCGGGAATGCGAAAACCGCCCGGCTCAAGCGATTGAGTCGGGCGGTTTTTTTATGACTGGATGACGCTGCTGCGTTAAACGGTAACGGTTTGTTGCGTAGCAGGGGTCACGGCATTTGTGCTATCGACAGGGTTGCCAATGTTGACGGCGTGCAGCCCCTTGGGCCCCTGGATGATCTCGAAGACGACGGCTTGACCGGCCTTCAGGGTTTTATAACCGTCCATTTGAATGGCCGAGTAGTGGGCAAACAGGTCTTCTGTCTTGCCATCCTCGTTGATGAAACCGTAACCCTTGGCGTTGTTGAACCATTTCACCTTGCCACTGACCTTGACACCTGACATACCAACTCCCTCTGCAACAGACTCCATCACTGGAGTATCATCCAGTACATCCGCAGTCACTTCTTAGAAAAAAAGTTGACTCCGCGGACCTTTTTTACCCACTGTGGGCTCTATTGGTTGTAACACCGTTTTGCCGATAGTCAAGGTGACCAGGCAGTCGGAGTTGAAATCACCCAAGACCGCCCCCACCACTGTATTTGCACAACTGACGAACCTTTCTTTCCATGCATGCAATCAGCCAGATTCGACTAACATTCAATCAGGATCGCCCGACTCTCCAGAAAGATCGCCCGGAGGAACACGACGACGATTCCGCAGGCATTGCTGTTCAGGAGGCCAAGCCTGCTTTACAGGCGCCGCCGATGTACAAGGTGGTTTTGTTCAATGATGACTACACACCGATGGATTTCGTCGTCGAAGTGCTCGAGGTGTTTTTTAACCTGAATCGCGAGCTGGCGACCAAGGTCATGCTGGCCGTCCATACAGAAGGGCGGGCAGTATGTGGAGTGTTTACCCGCGACATCGCCGAGACAAAGGCCATGCAGGTCAACCAGTACGCCAGGGAAAGCCAGCATCCGCTACTCTGTGAAATCGAGAAGGACGGTTAATCGCCGACCACTTGGGTATGAGGTGAAGCTATGTTAAACCGCGAGCTCGAAGTCACCCTCAATCTTGCCTTCAAGGAGGCTCGTTCGAAGCGTCATGAATTCATGACCGTCGAACACCTGCTGCTGGCCCTATTGGACAATGAGGCTGCCGCCACCGTTTTGCGTGCGTGCGGCGCGAACCTCGACAAACTCAAGCATGACCTGCAGGAGTTCATCGACTCCACCACGCCACTGATCCCCGTGCATGACGAGGATCGTGAGACCCAGCCAACCCTGGGCTTCCAGCGTGTCCTGCAACGTGCTGTGTTTCACGTACAGAGCTCGGGCAAACGCGAAGTGACTGGCGCCAACGTGCTGGTCGCGATCTTCAGTGAGCAAGAGAGTCAGGCAGTGTTCCTGCTGAAACAGCAGAGCGTTGCCCGTATCGATGTCGTCAACTACATCGCCCACGGCATTTCCAAGGTGCCAGGGCACGGCGATCACTCCGAGGGCGAGCAAGATATGCAGGACGACGAGGGCGGGGAGTCTTCATCTTCAGGCAATCCACTGGATGCTTATGCCAGTAACCTCAATGAACTCGCGCGCCAGGGTCGAATCGATCCATTGGTAGGCCGTGAGCTGGAAGTCGAGCGCGTCGCCCAGATCCTGGCCCGTCGCCGCAAGAACAATCCGCTGCTGGTGGGTGAGGCGGGCGTGGGTAAAACCGCGATTGCCGAAGGCCTGGCCAAGCGCATTGTCGACAACCAGGTGCCGGACCTGCTGGCCAACAGCGTGGTGTACTCCCTCGACCTGGGTGCCCTGCTGGCCGGGACCAAATACCGCGGCGATTTCGAGAAGCGCTTCAAGGCGCTGCTCAATGAGCTGAAAAAACGTCCGCAGGCGATCCTGTTCATCGACGAGATCCACACCATCATCGGTGCGGGTGCCGCGTCCGGTGGCGTCATGGACGCCTCGAACCTGCTCAAGCCGCTGCTGTCGTCCGGTGATATCCGTTGCATCGGCTCGACCACCTTCCAGGAATTCCGCGGGATCTTCGAGAAGGACCGTGCCTTGGCACGTCGCTTCCAGAAGGTCGATGTATCGGAGCCTTCGGTGGAAGACACCATCGGTATCCTGCGCGGCCTGAAAGGGCGTTTCGAGTCCCATCACAATATCGAATACAGTGATGAGGCCCTGCGCGCCGCTGCCGAACTGGCCTCGCGCTACATCAATGACCGGCACATGCCGGACAAGGCGATCGATGTGATCGACGAGGCGGGTGCCTACCAACGCCTGCAACCGATCGAAATGCGCGTCAAACGCATCGAAGTGCCTCAAGTCGAGGACATCGTCGCGAAAATCGCGCGTATTCCGCCAAAACACGTCACCAGCTCCGATAAAGAGCTGCTGCGTAACCTTGAGCGTGACCTGAAGCTGACGGTATTTGGCCAGGATGCCGCGATCGACTCGCTGGCGACCGCGATCAAGCTGTCCCGCGCCGGCCTCAAGTCGCCTGACAAGCCAGTCGGTTCGTTCCTGTTCGCCGGTCCCACCGGTGTCGGTAAAACCGAAGCGGCGCGTCAGCTGGCCAAGGCGCTGGGGGTCGAGCTGATTCGCTTCGACATGTCCGAGTACATGGAGCGCCACACCGTATCGCGTCTGATCGGTGCACCTCCAGGTTATGTCGGGTTCGATCAGGGCGGTCTGTTGACCGAAGCCATCACCAAGCAGCCACACTGCGTGCTGTTGCTCGATGAAATCGAGAAGGCGCACCCGGAAGTCTTCAACCTGCTGCTGCAGGTCATGGACCACGGGACGCTGACCGATAACAACGGGCGCAAGGCCGACTTCCGTAACGTGATCGTCATCATGACGACCAACGCCGGTGCCGAAACCGCAGCCCGTGCTTCGATCGGTTTCACCCATCAGGACCACTCGTCCGATGCGATGGAAGTGATCAAGAAGAGCTTCACGCCGGAGTTCCGCAACCGTCTGGATACCATCATCCAGTTTGGTCGCCTCAGCCATGAGGTCATCAAGAGCGTGGTGGACAAGTTCCTTACCGAACTTCAGGCGCAGCTGGAAGACAAGCGTGTATTGCTGGAAGTCACCGATGCAGCCCGCAGCTGGTTGGCGGCTGGCGGTTACGACTCGGCAATGGGCGCTCGCCCGATGGCGCGCCTGATCCAGGACAAGATCAAGCGTCCACTGGCGGAGGAGATCCTCTTTGGCGAACTGGCCGAACATGGCGGTGTGGTCCACATCGACATCAAGGACGGCGAGCTGACCTTCGAGTTCGAAACCACGGCTGAAATGGCCTGACGTCAAACCGCAACAAAGCAGAAAGGCGCCGATTGGCGCCTTTTTGCTGTCTGTCAGGTGTACACCGATCCCCTGTGGGAGCGGGCTTGCTCGCGAAGGCGGCTTAGCATTCACCATCGATGCTGACTGATGCGCCGCTTTCGCGAGCAAGCCCGCTCCCACATTGGTTTTGCGTGCTGCATCAAATCGCAGGCAAACAAAAACGCCCGGCATAAGCCGGGCGTCTTGTATTGACCTGATTAGCGAGCGCGGTAAGTGATGCGCCCTTTGCTCAAGTCATAGGGCGTCAGCTCGACGCGCACCTTGTCACCGGTAAGAATACGAATGTAGTTCTTGCGCATCTTGCCGGAAATATGCGCGGTTACGACGTGCCCATTTTCCAACTCCACACGAAACATGGTGTTGGGCAGGGTGTCGACGACAGTGCCTTCCATTTCGAAGCTGTCTTCTTTCGACATGCAGTAAAGCCCTCGGTGTCCAATGAATGGCCCGGTGCAACTGCGCCAGGCAAAAGCGGCGTGCATTGTGCCCGAAAAAGGGTGTTCAAGCCAAGGGGTTTAGGGCCTGCTCTAGTTCAGGACGACCCAGCGCTGGTTTATCAGCAGTTCGATGGGGCGATACTGGGTCTTGTAGCTCATTTTTTTGCAGTTCTTGATCCAGTAGCCCAGGTAAACCGCATCCAGCCCCAGTCGCCGGGCTTCGGCGATTTGCCAGAGTATGGCGTAGCGCCCCAGGCTGCGGCGCTCTTCGGCGGGTTCATAGAAGGTGTAGACCGCCGACAGACCGTTCGGCAGAAGGTCGGTGACGGCAATGGCCAGCAATCGACCCTGGAGGCGGAATTCGTAGAACCGGGAAAATGGCAGGTCGCGGACCAGGAAGGTGGAAAACTGATCGCGACTGGGTGGGTACATGTCGCCATCGGCATGGCGTTCTTCGATGTAGCGCTGGTAAAGATCGAAATACTCTTCGCTGAAGCCCGGCTTTGCGGGGCGCACCTGCAAGTCGGCGTTGCGTTTGAAAATGCGTTTTTGCTGACGATTGGGGGTGAATTGCCCGACTGGAATGCGCGCCGGTACGCACGCATTGCAATTCTGGCAATGGGGTCGATACAAATGGTCGCCACTGCGCCGAAAACCCATTTCAGACAGGTCTGCATAGACGTGCACATCCATGGGCTGGCTAGGGTCGAGAAACAGGGTCGTGGCCTGCTCCTCGGGCAGATAACTGCAGGAGTGGGGTTGAGTGGCATAAAACTTCAAACGCGCCAACTCGGTCATGATCAACCCTCGGGATAAGCTTTTGAATAAGTGTAAGCCACGCGGACAAAAGTCGCTCAGCAAACCCAGGTTGCATGATTGGGTTGATCCAGATGCCGCGCCAGGTAGTCGGCAAACTCGCGGCGTGGAATCGCCCGGGCACCCAGGCTGTGCAAATGGTCGGTGGGCATCTGGCAGTCGATGAGCACAAAACCCGAGTCTTTCAGATGTTGCACCAGTGTGGCAAAGCCAAATTTGGAGGCGTTGTCGGCCAGGCTGAACATGGATTCGCCGAAAAACAGCTGGCCCATCGCCAGGCCGTACAGCCCGCCCACCAGTTCGTCCTGGTCCCAGACTTCCACTGAGTGCGCATGGCCACGCCTGTGCAGCTCGATATAGGCGTCCTGCATGGCATCGGTGATCCAGGTGCCGTCCGCATACTCCCGGGGTGCGGCGCAGGCACGGATGACCGCGGCGAAATCCTGATCGAAGGTCACCTGGTAGCGTTGTTGGCGCAGAAGTTTCTTCAGGCTGCGGGACACATGCAGTTCATCGGGAAACAGCACGGTGCGAGGGTCCGGCGACCACCAGAGAATCGGCTGGCCTTCGGAAAACCAGGGGAAGCAGCCATGGCGGTAAGCCTGGATCAACCGGTCGGCGGACAGGTCGCCACCGGCCGCCAGCAATCCATTGGGATCGCGCATGGCCTTTTCCAGCGCCGGGAACGTCAGGGTGTTGCGTTGTAACCAAGTCAGCATGGCATCAGGGCTTGCAGAAGGGGAGGGCGGGGCGGGCGTTGGGCCCGCCGTGAAGTGTGCGGTCAAACAACGGGAATGTCGTCGAGGTATTTTTCCGCGTCCAGGGCGGCCATGCAGCCGGCGCCGGCGGAGGTGACGGCCTGGCGATAGACGTGATCAGCGACGTCGCCCGCGGCAAACACGCCTTCGATGGCGGTGGCTGTCGCATTGCCCTCGCTGCCGCCCTTGACCAGCAGATAGCCATCGCGCATTTCCAGTTGACCGGTGAACAGGTCGGTATTGGGCTTGTGGCCGATGGCGATGAACACGCCGGTCAGCGGCAGCTCGGTGATGGCACCGGTATGACTGTCGCGCAGGCGGGCGCCGGTCACGCCGCTGGAATCGCCCAGCACCTCGTCCAGGTTCTGGTTCCAGTGCAGGCGGATATTGCCCTTGGCGGCTTTTTCGAAGAGTTTGTCCTGAAGAATCTTTTCCGAACGCAACTTGTCGCGACGGTGAATCAGATGGACTTCACTGGCAATGTTCGACAGATACAGCGCTTCTTCTACGGCGGTATTGCCACCGCCCACCACCGCGACCACCTGTTTGCGATAGAAGAAGCCGTCGCAGGTCGCGCAGGCAGAAACCCCTTTGCCCGCGAAAGTCTCTTCCGAGGGCAACCCCAGATATTGTGCCGAGGCACCCGTGGCAATGATCAGGGCGTCGCAGGTATAAGTGCCGCTGTCGCCGATGAGTTCAAAGGGGCGCTGTTGCAACTTGGCGGTATGGATGTGGTCGTAAACGATCTCGGTGGCAAAGCGCTCGGCGTGTTTTTGCATGCGCTCCATCAGGACCGGGCCGGTCAGGCCTTCGACATCGCCTGGCCAGTTATCGACTTCCACGGTGGTGGTGAGCTGGCCACCTGCCTGTATGCCGGTAATGACAACGGGCTTGAGGTTGGCGCGAGCGGCATACACGGCTGCGCTGTAGCCCGCGGGACCGGAACCCAGGATGATCAGGCGGGAATGCTTCGCTTCGCTCATAAAAACACCTCATAAGCCTTTGTCACGAAAGAGAATGCGTGCTCAAATTGAGTCGCACGTCATGTGCTGTTGACTATGCTACACCCAAGGGTTGCCAGCATGGCATCGCCCGTACAAACCCGTACAATGCCTCGCTGTAACAGTGTTTGTAACAAAATAGGCAGCGCATTTGCTGTTTATGAAAACCGATGCGCAGTGTTAAAAGTAGTCCCGGTTACGCCTGTTAACTTTTTTACCTGCCTGGATTGGGCAGTTTTTTCATAGTCATTAACAGATGGACGCGCCGTTGGCGCAGGAAAAGCAGGTTTTGAAGAAATCCACCGTAGCACCCAAAACAGTTGTTCCACTCTGGCGCCAGCACTTGCACTACCGCCTCAAGGAAGGTGCATTGATCGCCATCGGAGCGTTGTGCCTGTTCCTGATGATGGCCTTGCTGACCTATGGCAAGGACGATCCGGGCTGGAGCCACAACAGCAAGATCGATGACGTGCAGAACTTCGGCGGCCCGGCGGGCTCCTACAGCGCCGATATCCTGTTCATGGTGCTGGGTTACTTTGCCTATATCTTCCCGCTGTTGCTGGCGATCAAGGCCTACCAGATCTTCCGTCAACGCCACGAGCCGTGGGAGTGGAGCGGCTGGCTGTTCTCCTGGCGCCTGATCGGCCTGGTGTTCCTGGTGCTGTCCGGTGCCGCGCTGGCGCACATCCATTTCCATGCTGCCACCGGTCTGCCGGCCGGCGCTGGCGGGGCGCTGGGCGAGAGCCTTGGCGACCTGGCGAAGAACGCGCTGAACATCCAGGGCAGCACGCTGCTGTTCATCGCCCTGTTCCTGTTCGGCCTCACGGTGTTCACCGACCTGTCATGGTTCAAGGTGATGGACGTCACCGGCAAGATCACCCTCGATCTGTTCGAACTGTTCCAGGGCGCCGCCAATCGCTGGTGGGCGGCCCGTGTCGAGCGCAAGCAACTGGTTGCGCAACTGCGTGAAGTCGATGACCGCGTGCACGATGTGGTCGCGCCGACCGTCACCGACAAGCGTGAGCAGGCCAAGGTCAAGGAACGCCTGATCGAACGCGAGCAGGCCCTGAGCAAGCACATGTCCGAGCGCGAGAAGCAGGTGCCGCCGGTGATCGCCCCGGCGCCACCCAAGCCGCCAGCGCCGAGCAAGCGCGTGGAAAAAGAGAAGCAGGCGCCGTTGTTCGTCGACAGCGCCGTTGAAGGCACCTTGCCGCCGATCTCGATTCTCGACCCGGCGGAAAAGAAACAGCTCAATTACTCGCCCGAATCCCTGGCGGCCGTCGGCCACCTGCTGGAAATCAAGCTCAAGGAATTCGGCGTCGAAGTCACCGTGGACTCGATTCATCCGGGTCCGGTGATTACCCGTTACGAGATCCAGCCGGCGGCAGGGGTCAAGGTCAGCCGTATCGCCAACCTCGCCAAGGACCTGGCGCGGTCCCTGGCCGTGACCAGTGTGCGTGTGGTGGAAGTGATTCCGGGCAAGACCACGGTCGGTATCGAGATTCCCAACGAAGACCGGCAGATCGTGCGCTTCTCCGAAGTGCTGTCGACCCCCGAGTACGACAACTTCAAGTCCCCGGTCACCCTGGCCCTGGGCCATGACATCGGCGGCAAGCCGGTGATCACTGACCTCGCGAAGATGCCGCACCTGCTGGTGGCCGGTACCACCGGTTCCGGTAAGTCGGTGGGTGTGAACGCGATGATCCTGTCGATCCTGTTCAAGTCCGGCCCGGAAGACGCCAAGCTGATCATGATCGACCCGAAAATGCTCGAGCTGTCGATCTACGAAGGCATTCCGCACCTGCTGTGCCCGGTGGTGACCGACATGAAGGACGCCGCCAACGCCCTGCGCTGGAGCGTCGCCGAGATGGAGCGACGCTACAAGCTGATGGCGAAGATGGGCGTGCGCAACCTCTCCGGCTTCAACGCCAAGGTCAAGGAAGCGCAGGACGCCGGCGAGCCATTGAGCGACCCGTTGTACAAGCGCGAAAGCATCCACGACGAAGCGCCGTTGCTGCAGAAGCTGCCGACCATCGTGGTGGTGGTCGACGAATTCGCCGACATGATGATGATCGTCGGCAAGAAGGTTGAAGAGCTTATCGCCCGTATCGCCCAGAAGGCGCGGGCGGCGGGTATCCACCTGATCCTCGCGACCCAGCGTCCGTCGGTGGACGTGATCACCGGCCTGATCAAGGCCAACATCCCGACCCGCATGGCGTTCCAGGTGTCGAGCAAGATCGACTCGCGGACCATCATCGACCAGGGCGGCGCTGAACAACTGCTCGGCCACGGTGACATGCTCTACATGCCGCCGGGTACCAGCCTGCCGATCCGGGTTCACGGCGCGTTCGTGTCCGACGACGAGGTTCATCGCGTGGTCGAGGCCTGGAAACTGCGCGGTGCGCCGGAATACAACGACGACATCCTCAACGGTGTCGAAGAGGCGGGCAGCGGCTTTGAAGGCAGCAGCGGTGGCGGCGACGGCGATGATCCCGAAGCTGACGCGCTGTATGACGAAGCGGTGCAGTTCGTCCTGGAAAGCCGTCGTGCGTCCATTTCCGCGGTGCAGCGCAAGCTGAAGATCGGCTACAACCGCGCCGCGCGCATGATCGAAGCCATGGAAATGGCCGGCGTCGTGACGTCCATGAACACCAACGGTTCGCGTGAAGTCCTGGCCCCCGGCCCGGTACGCGACTGACCCGACACTGACAAGGGGCGGCGTCCTGAGGCGCCGCCCGCACTCCCACGAATGTTATGAGGACTCCCATGCGTCTGATCCGCATGCTGTTGCTGCCGGTACTGGCTTTGAGCACGCTCTCGGCCCACGCCGATGACAAGGACGTGGCACGCCTGACCCAATTGCTGGAAAAATCCCAGACCCTGACCGCGCGTTTCTCCCAGCTGACCCTGGATGGCTCGGGTACCCAGTTGCAGGAAACCGCCGGCGAAATGTCGCTGCAGCGCCCGGGCCTGTTCTATTGGCACACCAATGCGCCCGCCGAGCAGACCATGGTCTCCGACGGCAAGAAGGTCACCCTGTGGGACCCGGACCTGGAACAGGCCACCATCAAGAACCTCGACCAGCGCCTGACCCAGACCCCAGCGTTGCTGCTGTCCGGTGACGTGTCGAAGATCAGCCAGAGCTTCGATATCAGCGCCAAGGAAGCCGGCGGCGTGATCGACTTCACCTTGAAGCCGAAAACCAAGGACACTCTGTTCGACAGCCTGCGCCTGTCGTTCCGCAATGGCCTGGTCAACGATATGCAGCTGATCGACAGCGTCGGCCAGCGCACCAATATCCTGTTCACCGGGGTGAAGGCCAACGAGCCGATCCCCGCTTCCAAGTTCAAGTTCGACATCCCCAAGGGTGCGGACGTGATCCAGGAATAAAACGCAAAAACCCGTTGTGGGAGCGGGCTTGCTCGCGAAGGCGATGTGTCATTCAGCATTGAAGGTGACTGATACACCGCCTTCGCGAGCAAGCCCGCTCCCACAGGGGTTAATCATCGATCTCAGGATTATCTAGAGGTTTTAAACGTACGCCATGGACCTGTTTCGCAGCGCCCCCATCGCCCAGCCCCTGGCCGCCCGCCTGCGCGCGACTAACCTGGACGAGTACGTCGGTCAGGAACACGTGCTCGCTCGCGGCAAGCCCTTGCGCGAAGCCCTGGAGCAGGGTGCCCTGCATTCGATGATTTTCTGGGGACCGCCGGGAGTGGGCAAGACCACCCTGGCGCGGTTGCTCGCGGAAGTCTCCGAGGCGCATTTCGAAACGGTGTCAGCGGTGCTGGCCGGGGTGAAGGAAATCCGCCAGGCGGTGGAAATCGCCAAGCAGCAGGCCGCGCAGTACGGCCGGCGGACGATCCTGTTCGTCGACGAAGTGCACCGCTTCAACAAGTCCCAGCAGGATGCGTTCCTGCCGTATGTCGAAGATGGCACGCTGATCTTCATCGGCGCGACCACGGAAAACCCCTCGTTCGAACTCAACAACGCCTTGCTCTCCCGCGCGCGGGTCTATGTGCTCAAGAGCCTCGACGAAGCCGCACTGCGCAAACTGGTGCACCGCGCGTTGACCGAAGAGCGCGGCCTGGGCAAGCGCAACCTGACCCTCAGCGATGAAGGCTTCCAGATGCTGCTGTCGGCTGCTGATGGCGATGGCCGGCGCTTGCTCAACCTGCTGGAAAACGCCTCGGACCTGGCCGAAGACAACAGCGAGATCGGCACCGACCTGCTGCAAAGCCTGCTCGGCGATACCCGTCGGCGCTTCGACAAGGGTGGCGAAGCCTTCTACGACCAGATCTCCGCGCTGCATAAATCCGTGCGCGGTTCCAACCCCGACGGTGCGTTGTACTGGTTCGCGCGCATGATCGATGGTGGCTGCGATCCGCTGTACTTGGCCCGGCGCGTGGTGCGCATGGCCAGCGAAGACATCGGCAATGCCGACCCGCGTGCGCTGAGCCTGTGCCTGGCGGCGTGGGAAGTGCAGGAGCGCCTCGGCAGCCCCGAGGGCGAATTGGCGGTGGCCCAGGCCATTACCTATCTGGCCTGCGCGCCGAAGAGCAACGCGGTGTACATGGGTTTCAAGACCGCACTGCGTGCCGCCGCCGAACACGGTTCGCTGGAAGTGCCGCTGCACCTGCGCAACGCACCGACCAAGCTGATGAAGCAGCTCGGTTATGGCGACGAATACCGTTATGCCCACGACGAACCGGATGCCTACGCCGCCGGGGAAGATTACTTCCCGGAAGAACTCGACCCGATACCCTTCTATCAACCGGTGCCCCGTGGCCTGGAATTGAAGATCGGCGAGAAGCTCAATCACCTGGCCAAGCTCGACCGTCTGAGCCCCCGGCAGCGGAGAAAATAGTGCTCCCCCTGATCATTGCAGTGTCCATCGGCGGAACCGCCGGCACCTTGCTACGCTTTGCCACGGGCAACTGGATCAACGCTAATTGGCCGCGGCACTTCTATACCGCGACGCTGGCCGTTAATATCGTCGGCTGTTTGCTGATCGGCGTTTTATACGGTCTGTTTTTGCTACGCCCGGAGGTGCCGATCGAGGTGCGCGCCGGGTTGATCGTCGGCTTCCTCGGAGGGCTGACGACTTTTTCATCCTTTTCACTGGATACGGTGCGCCTGCTGGAAAGCGGGCAAGTGCTTCTGGCCCTGGGCTATGCTGCCATCAGCGTATTCGGCGGGCTGCTCGCCACCTGGGCTGGCCTGTCCTTGACCAAACTTTGATAACGAGAGACCGACATGCTCGATTCCAAACTGTTACGTAGCAACCTTCAGGACGTAGCGGACCGCCTGGCATCCCGTGGCTTTGCCCTGGATGTCGCGCGCATCGAAGCGCTGGAAGAACAGCGCAAGACCGTCCAGACCCGCACCGAAGCACTGCAGGCTGAACGTAACGCGCGCTCCAAATCCATCGGTCAGGCCAAGCAACGCGGCGAAGACATCGCGCCGTTGATGGCGGACGTCGAGCGCATGGCGGGCGAGTTGAGTGCCGGTAAAACCGAGCTGGACGCGATCCAGACCGAACTGGACGCCATCGTGCTCGGCATTCCCAACCTGCCGCACGAATCGGTGCCGATCGGCGAAGACGAAGACGGCAACGTCGAAGTGCGCCGCTGGGGCACGCCGACCGCGTTCGACTTCCCGGTGCAGGACCACGTCGCCCTGGGCGAAAAATTCGGCTGGCTGGACTTCGAGACCGCCGCCAAGCTGTCCGGCGCGCGCTTTGCGTTGCTGCGCGGCCCTATCGCCCGTCTGCACCGCGCCCTGGCGCAGTTCATGATCAACCTGCACGTCGCCGAGCACGGCTACGAAGAGGCCTATACGCCTTATCTGGTCCAGGCTCCGGCACTGCAAGGTACCGGTCAACTGCCGAAATTCGAAGAAGACCTGTTCAAGATCGCCCGCGAAGGCGAAGCCGACCTGTACCTGATCCCGACCGCCGAAGTGTCGCTGACCAACATTGTCGCCGGCGAAATCGTCGATTCGAAACTGCTGCCGATCAAGTTCGTCGCGCACACGCCGTGCTTCCGCAGTGAAGCCGGTGCATCGGGTCGCGATACCCGCGGCATGATCCGCCAGCATCAGTTCGACAAGGTCGAGATGGTACAGATCGTCGAGCCGTCGACCTCCATGGAAGCGCTGGAAGGCCTGACCGCCAACGCCGAGAAAGTCCTGCAACTGCTGGAACTGCCTTATCGCACCATTGCCCTGTGCACTGGCGACATGGGCTTCAGCGCGGTCAAGACCTACGACCTGGAAGTGTGGATTCCGAGCCAGGACAAATACCGCGAAATCTCGTCGTGCTCCAACTGCGGCGACTTCCAGGCCCGTCGTATGCAAGCGCGTTTCCGCAACCCGGAAACCGGCAAGCCGGAACTGGTACACACCCTGAACGGTTCCGGCCTGGCGGTCGGTCGTACCCTGGTGGCGGTGCTGGAGAACTACCAGCAGGCCGACGGTTCGATCCGTATTCCTGAGGTACTCAAGCCGTACATGGGTGGCCTCGAGGTCATCGGCTAAATGAACTATCTGCCGCTGTTCCATAACCTTCGCGGCAGTCGTGTGTTGGTCGTCGGTGGGGGGGAAATTGCCTTGCGCAAATCCCGCCTGCTGGCCGATGCCGGTGCGCTGCTGCGGGTGGTCGCACCTGAGATCGAAACGCAGCTGCGCGAGCTGGTCAGCGCCCACGGTGGCGAGTGCCTCACGCGCGGTTACGTCGAGGCGGACCTGGACGGTTGCGTGCTGATCATTGCCGCCACCGACGACGAAGCGCTGAACGCACAAGTCTCAAAGGATGCCCATCGGCGTTGCGTGCCGGTCAACGTGGTGGATGCGCCGGCCTTGTGCAGCGTGATCTTCCCGGCGATCGTCGACCGTTCGCCGCTGATCATTGCCGTGTCCAGCGGTGGCGATGCGCCGGTACTGGCGCGATTGATCCGCGCCAAGATCGAAACCTGGATTCCTTCCACCTACGGTCAACTGGCTGGCCTGGCGGCGCGGTTCCGTCATCAGGTGAAAAAGCTGTTCCCGGATGTGCAGCAGCGCCGCGCGTTCTGGGAAGACGTCTTCCAGGGCCCGATTGCCGACCGGCAACTGGCCGGGCAGGGCGGTGAAGCCGAGCGTTTGCTGCAGGCGAAAATCGAAGGTGAAGCGCCAGTGGCGACCGGTGAGGTCTATCTGGTGGGCGCAGGGCCAGGTGATCCCGACCTGCTGACGTTCAAGGCCTTGCGCCTGATGCAGCAAGCCGACGTGGTGCTCTACGACCGCCTGGTGGCGCCGGCGATTCTCGAGCTGTGCCGTCGCGATGCCGAGCGCGTCTACGTCGGCAAGCGCCGCGCCGATCACGCCGTGCCCCAGGACCAGATCAACCAGCAATTGGTCGACCTGGCGAAACAGGGCAAGCGTGTGGTGCGGTTGAAGGGTGGCGATCCGTTCATCTTCGGCCGTGGTGGCGAAGAGATCGAAGAACTGGCGGCCCATGGCATCCCGTTCCAGGTGGTACCAGGCATCACGGCGGCCAGCGGTTGCGCGGCCTATGCCGGGATACCGCTGACCCATCGCGATTACGCGCAGTCGGTGCGGTTCATCACCGGTCACCTGAAGGACGGTTCCAGCGATCTGCCTTGGGCCGACCTGGTCGCGCCGGCGCAAACCCTGGTGTTCTACATGGGGTTGGTGGGCTTGCCGAGCATCTGCGAGCAGTTGATCAAGCATGGTCGCGGGGCGGATACCCCGGCGGCGTTGATCCAGCAGGGCACCACGGTCAATCAGCGGGTGTTTACCGGCACGTTGGCGGACCTGCCACGGCTGGTGGCGGAACATGAAGTGCATGCGCCGACATTGGTGATCGTGGGGGAAGTGGTGCAACTGCGCGAGAAACTGGCGTGGTTTGAAGGGGCTCAGGCGCAGGTCTAGAGACCGAGGTGCCGCCATCGCCAGCAGGCTGGCTCCCACAAGGGTTTTGTGCACGACACAAATCCCCTGTGGGAGCCAGCCTGCTGGCGATTGGGGCCCTCAAAACCTGCATTAATCTCAGGCCTTGCGCCAAACCCCTTTCCCACTCAACCGCTCCCTATCATGCGGGGTGGTAAAATCCTGCTGCGGCCCCTTCGGCACGATCCCCGTCGGATTGATGGTCTTGTGGCTGCCATAGTAGTGATTCTTGATGTGTTCAAAACTCACCGTCTCGGCAATCCCCGGCCACTGGTAAATCTCCCTTAGCCAGTTCAACAGGTTCGGATAATCCGCGATCCGCCGCAGGTTGCACTTGAAGTGCCCGAAATACACCGCATCGAAACGAATCAACGTGGTGAACAGACGGATGTCCGCTTCGGTCAGGTACTCACCGGCCAGGTAACGGTTGGCGCCCAGCAACTGCTCCAGTCGATCCAGCTCGGCAAACAATTCATCGAAGGCCTGTTCATAAGCGCTCTGCGACGTGGCAAACCCGGCGCGGTACACGCCGTTGTTCACAGCCGGATAGATCCGCTCGTTCAGCGCATCGATTTCACCGCGCAGCGCAGCCGGATAGAAATCCAGGTCATTGCCGGTCAATTCATCGAAGGCGCCGTTGAACATGCGGATGATTTCCGCCGATTCATTGTTGACGATGCGCTTCTGCTGGTTGTCCCACAGCACAGGCACGGTGACGCGGCCGGTGTAGTCGGCGGTGTCGGCGGTGTAGCGCTGGTGCATGAAGTCGAAGTGATCGAGCTTGTCGCCGGTGGAGCCGTGGGACTTGTCGAAGGTCCAGCCGTTTTCCAGCATCAAGAAGCTGACCACTGATACATCGATCAGGCTTTCGAGGCCCTTGAGTTTGCGCAGGATCAGCGTGCGATGCGCCCACGGACAAGCGAGGGATACGTAGAGGTGATAGCGGCCAGCCTCGGCAGCAAAGCCACCGACACCACTTGGGCCGGGTTGGCCGTCAGCCGTGACCCAGTTGCGACGCTGCGCCTGTTCACGCTGGAACGCGCCGTCCTTGCTGCTTTCGTACCATTTGTCCTGCCAGCGACCTTCTACTAACAAACCCATGTTCGAGACTCCTCAACCGATAAGCGTTGGAGAAGAGTCTAGGCTGTTAGGTTCGATAAAAAAGCGCAAAGCTTGAAGGGTTATGATCGATTAAATCGATTTGTCCCGCGCGTCCCAGTATTGCTGGGCAGTTTCGAACGCTTGCTCGCGGCTCTGGCCCAGGCCGCGCAACGCCAGGGCCATGGTCGAGATCAGGGCCATTTGCGGGTAACTGTCGACGACATCGCCGCGCCATACCGCCTTCAAATGCGCAGGTTCCAGGCTGGCGGGTTTGACGTGGCGCTGACTCGACAGTTGCGGCCATTGCTCATCCCAGCTCTCGCCACCGCGGGTGCCGTACAGGTGGCTGTCAGCGTCGGGGTTGATCTCGATCTCGCCGCCATCGCCCTTGACCACGATCGCCGTGTCGCCGAGCAGGCCGCTGGCATCGCGGTGCACCGCCTGGTAGCCGGGGTGGAAGATGCTTTGCAGGCCGCAACGGGCGCCTAGCGGGTTGAGGATTCGCGCCAGCGAGTGGATTGGCGAGCGCAGGCCGAGGGTGTTGCGCAGGTCGATCATGCGTTGCAGCTGCGGTGCCCAGTCCACCAACGGCATGAAGGCCAGGCCGCCGTTGTCCATCGCCGTGCCGACCTGCTGCCAGTCGCGGCACAACGGGATGTTCAGCTCATCCAGCAATTGTTCGCTGTAGAGCCGACCCGCAGTGTGCGCGCCGCCGCCATGCATGAAGATGCGCACACCGTTCTGTGCCAGGCACTTGGCCGCCAGCAGATACCACGGCAGATGACGTTTCTTGCCGGCATAGGTCGGCCAATCCAGATCCACCGCCAGGGCCGGCGCCTGCAAGCGTTCACGCAGGGCTTCGGTGAAGCCGGCCATTTCCTGCGCGCTTTCTTCCTTGTGGCGCAGCAGCATCAGGAAGGCACCAAGCTGGGTGTCCTCGACCTTGTCGTCAAGCACCATGCCCATGGCGGCGCGGGCTTCTTCACGCGTCAGGTCGCGGGCGCCACGCTTGCCTTTGCCGAGGATCCGCACGAATTGGGCGAACGGGTGCTCGGCGGGCGTTTCGAGGGTCAGCGCTGGGTAGTCGGTCATAGGCAATTCGTCGGTTTGGGCAGGCCCGCCAGTTTTGCGGCGAGTTTGGCAGGGGTGCCTTTGAACAGTCGGTTCAGGTGCAGGCTGTTGCCTTTGTCCGGGCCGAGTTTCAATGTGGTGTACTTGATCAGCGGCCGGGTGGCCGGCGACAGCTGGAATTCGGCGTAGAAGCTGCGCAGCAGTTCGAGGATCTCCCAGTGCTCGGGGCTCAACTCGATGTCTTCGGCGGCGGCCAGGGCACTGGCGACATCCGCCGACCAGTCGCTGAGATCCACAAGAAAACCGTCCTTGTCCAGCTCGATGGCGCGCGCGCCGACCGTCAATACATTCATAACCAGCTGTTGACCTTGTCATGGTGGATCGACAGTTCGACGAAGGCCGGGTAATCCACAGCCGTTGCCCAGCCTGGCACGTCGATAGCCCGGGCCTGGGCATCTTCGGTCAACACGTAGAGTGTCAGGCCGCGGGCATTCAGCGCCGTAAAAGGTGCGGTGCCGGGCTGCAGGGCATAGGCCGCGTCGCCGCACAGCAGCAGCGCGTCGTTGGCACCGATCAAGCGCAGGCAACTGTTCAGGCGGTCGTCGCCGAACGGGGAATGAGACAACACATGCAAAGTCGACATCAGAGGGTGATCACCTGGTCGTAACGGTCAATGAGCGCAGTGATTTCGTCGGCGGCCAACACGCGGGCTTCCGCAAGCGACAAGGCGCCAGGGTCCAGGCCGCGTTCGGCAACGCTGTCGGCACAGACAAACAGTTCTTCGACGCCGAACATCGGCAAGGCCTGCAGGTTGGCGCTCAAGTCTTTCTGTTGCAGGGCCCTGGCGTCCTGTTTCGCGGCGAGCTGGAACACGCCGTCGTCGAGAAACAGCAGGCCGATCGGCAAATCGAAGGCACCGCCCGCCAGCACGATGTCCAGCGCTTCCCGCGCGCCCGGCCCGGACCATGGCGATTGGCGGCTGATGATCAGCAAGGATTTGGCCATCTCACGCACCTCCGAAGCAGATCAGGCGGTCGGCGTCCTGCACCGCATCGTGCAACTGGCCGAGCCCGGACAATTCCCACGGCGCGCCGACGGCGACAGCTTCGCGCTGATAGCGTTTGGCTTCTTCTTCGTTCAACACCCCACGGCGCAGGGCGGCGGCGATGCACACCACGCCATCCAATTGGTGTTCGCTGACGAAGGCGCGCCATTGCTTGGGCAAGTCCAGCTCGTCCTGGGGCGTGACCACGCTGGCGGACGCGTTGTAGACGCCATCCTGGTAGAAAAACAGCCGGACAATCTCATGCCCACCGGCCAGCACAGCCTGGGCGAACAGCAAGGCGCGGCGCGAGGAGGGCGCATGGGCGGCGGAAAATACGGCGATGGCGAACTTCATGGCGGACTCGATCAGCGAAACTGCGGCCATGATAAAGCTTTATCGGCGCAGGGGCTAAATCGATGTCGCCTGTGGGGCCCTCATCGCTGGCAAGCCAGCTCCTACAGGAAATGCGTCGGTCACAAAATTGCAGATCGCCACAGATCAACTGTAGGAGCTGGCTTGCCAGCGAAGAGGCCCGCCTAGGCGACATAAAGCTCAGCGTGGCATATACCCCAACTGCCAACGCCGCGGAATCTTCAACGACAACAGCCCCAGCGCCGCCGCCAGCAAGCCGCTGGCAAACAACGCCTTGAGCCCAAAGTGATGTTCCAGCACCGCACCGAGCACCGCACCGGCAAACATGCCGGTCCAGGGGATCAATTGCACCCTCCATCCATTGCGGCGCTCGCCGAGCATCCAGCGCCCCAGCCCACGGCCGAAGCGCGACAGGGCGCCGGTGACGTAGGTCAGGCCGACCGGCAGGCCGTTGACCTCTTCCACGGCAGCATTGAGCATGCCCATGGCGATGATCGCCGCCAGCAGGGCGGGCAGTTGATTGTCGTAGGGCCAGGCCGCTGCGGCGCACAGCAGGGCGGCAATGCACAACAGCAAGGGCAGTGACCGGCGCCGGCCCAGGCGGCTGACGATAATGCCCAGCGCATTGCCGACAATGAAGGTGGCGATGAGGATCACCAGGCGCAGGGTCAACCCCAGGTCGCCGGCACTGATGGCCACCGCCATTCGCGTGGTGTTGCCGCTCATGAACGAGACGAAGTCGCCGCTGGCCATGAAACCGATCGCGTCGGTCATGCCGGCCAGCACCGAGAGCATGGCCACCAGGCTCATGCCGATTCGTCCGCGCCATTTCTGCGTGTGCAGGTGTCCGGGGCTGGCGTGGGGCCTGGAGGCGGAAGGCAGCATTGGCGGTGACGTCCTCGAGCGGTGGTCAGGGGGTTATCCCGTACAGGTCGCAATACGCCAGCCAGTCCATGCCGGCCATTTCCGCCACTTCCTTGTGTACTTCCAGGCGCTGGGCCTCATATTCCTCAGGTGTGGCGGCGGTCAAAAGCAGCGTCAGCTCCCAGGCAAACAACTTCAAGCGCTCGGCTTCGGCCTCAAAGGCCTCATGCAAACGCTCATCGCGAAACTGCGCGAGGGTTTCGCCCTTGGCCTGGGCAAGCAGCGGGTTGAGGTTGTCGAGCTCGACGCGCAGTTCGGGACGCTCGTCGAGAAACTTCTTCAGTGCGTGTTCGTGTTGCTGCTCGGATGCCGCCATGGTCACTCCTTGGGAACGGATTATGAAGACTGTTTCTTGCTGGCCTTGGCCGCTGCCGCCAGGCACTCGAGGGCGAACTGCTCGGTATAGGTCATCTGGATCGGCGTGGTTTCGCCCTTGACGGTTCTTTCGCCGTCGAGGATGTAACGAATGCGCTTGTCGGTGACGCCGATTCGCTTGGCGATCCAGGAAGGTGTCTGACCGATCTGGCTGATCAGTTTGTCGGCGTATTCAGTGGTCGGTTTGTAGAATTCGGCATTGGGTGTCATGGGGCTTCCAGTGAAAAGTGCAATTCAGCGCTATTGGCGCGACAGGGTGCGCGAATCGTCAGGCGCTGTCGCGGTATAAATGAAGTAAAGCAGAACGATACGCAGTGCCACGGTGATACAGTCCGCTTTTTCCTGATGAGTGAATGCAATGCGAATTCTGATGGTGGCGCTGGCGGTTACCTTGCTGGCGGGATGCGCGAGCTCGGCGATGAACGACGCTCGTACCAAGGCCCCGTACAAGACCCTCAACTCGGACAAGCCGGCCAAGGACGTCGCCCAGTGCGTGCAGTTTTCCTGGCAGGACGAAGCGGTGTTCGGTGTCGATGCTGCCGCGTACCTGGAACCGGGAGAGAAGGGCAGCACCACCGTGTACACCCGCTCGGCGGAGTCTTTTGTCGACGTGACCACCGATGCCTCGGGCACGGTGCTGAGTTACTACGCGCAGCAGGATGATTTTGTCGCCAAGCGGCGGTTGGCGGCGTTGGCCACCTGCCTTTAAGGTCAATGCAATTCCCCATGTGGGAGCGGGCTTGCTCGCGAAGCCGGTGGGTCAGTCAGCATCGATGTTGAATGAAAAACCGCTTTCGCGAGCAAGCCCGCTCCCACAGGGTTTTTGTGTTGTGGTCAGTAGCTCAGGCGTTTCTGGAAGAAGAAATGCTTGTACCCCGGCGGGTAATCGGCGATGTGGCCGATCTCGCTGTAACCGCATTTTTTGTAGAACTCCGGCGCCTGGAATTCAAAGGTGTCGAGCCACAGTCCTACGCACTTCCTCTCCCGCGCCAGCTCTTCGGCCATCTGCATCAGCCGGGTGCCCATGCCCTGTCCCCGGGCCTGTTCCGGTACCGACAGCAGGTCGATGAACATCCACTGGTAAAACAACCGGGCATAGAGGCCGCCGAGGATCGCATCGTTATCGTCGCGCACCAGCAGGGCGATGTGCTCGGGTACCGCGCCGTCGGCCTTCGAGGCGTTGTAGGCGCGCAGCGGCAGCAGGATGGCCTGGCGCTCTTCTTCCGTGGGGGTGGGCGTAAACTCTATTCGCAGGTTCATGGCTATATCCTTATGGCAGTGAACCGGCAGCCTATCGTGGTCCCTGTCATTGTTCCAGCACCCTCAGCCAGTGGAACCCTCGCCAATACGCAGATGTCATTTACTGTGACGCGCCATTCCAGAGTGCGACCGATGAGGACATTCCGTGAATATTTTCGAAGCCTTGCGCGAAAGCCACGAGCGCCAGCGTACCTACGCCAAAGCCTTGATCCGCACCAGCGGCGATACCCCTGAACGCGTCGAGGCGTACAAGCAGCTCAAGTCAGAACTGCAGGCTCACGAAACCGCCGAAGAGCGGCATTTCTACATCCCGCTGATGGAGTTCGACAACGGCGTCGACTTGAGCCGGCACGCGATCGCCGAGCACCACGAGATGGATGAAATGATGGAAGAACTGGACAGTACAGAGATGTCCAGCCCGTCCTGGCTCGCGACCGCGAAGAAGCTGTCGGAAAAGGTTCATCACCATCTCGAGGAAGAGGAGCAGAAGTTCTTCCAGATGGCCGGCAAGTTGCTTGACGACAAGCAGAAAGAGTCGCTGGCGGGCCAATACGAGAAGGAATACCAGGCGCAGCTTGCGTGAGGTAAACCCGACAAATCAAAACCCGGGCAGGCGAGGTGTTCGGCTTTCCAGGCTGAGCAACGTCTGCTTCGCCTCCAGCCCCCCGGCGAACCCGGTCAGTTTCCCCGACGCGCCAATCACCCGGTGACAGGGCGCGATGATCGAAATCGGATTCCTGCCATTCGCCGCGCCCACTGCCCGCACCGCGCTCGGGTTGCCTATCTGCGTGGCGATCTGGCTGTAGCTGCGGGTCTCGCCGAAGGGGATGGTCAACAAGGCCATCCAGACCTTCTTCTGAAAGTCCGTCCCGACGAAATCAAGCTCAAGCTCGAAAGACTGGCGCGTGCCCGCGAAGTATTCGCGCAGTTGTTGCGCGGTGCGTTGCAGGAGCGGGTTGTCCGGCGCTTCACTCATCGGCCCCAGGCGCACCCGGCCCGGTTTGTCGTTTTCCCAGAGGATGGCCGCCAGACGTGAACCGTTCGCCACCAGCTTCAACTCGCCGACCGGTGACGCCAGGGTGATGCAGGTGTAGGTCATGTCGCAAGCATCGCCGAATTGTTGAACAGGTGTTAAGGATACTGCTTCACCGAGGAGGCGCAATACGCAATCGCGACCATACTTGCCTACGGCTTTTGATGCGTTTTCCTACTTAAATAAGAAGAAGAGACCGACTCATGAAGTACGAACCTTTTGCCAAATCGCTGATTGCGACCTCATTGGCGCTCAGCTGCCTGATGGCCCATGCGGCCTCCGTGGCCCCGGTCGCCGCCGAAAACGGCATGGTGGTCACCGCCCAGCACCTGGCCAGCCATGTGGGCGTGGATGTGCTGAAGAACGGTGGCAACGCGGTCGACGCCGCTGTTGCGGTGGGTTACGCGTTGGCGGTGGTCTATCCCGCGGCGGGTAACCTGGGGGGTGGTGGTTTCATGACCATCCAGCTGGCGGACGGGCGCAAGACGTTCCTCGACTTCCGTGAAAAAGCCCCGCTGGCCGCCACCGCCGACATGTACCTGGACAAAGAGGGCAACGTCATCCCCGACCTGAGCACCCGCGGTCACCTGGCCGTCGGCGTGCCGGGCACCGTGTCCGGCATGGAACTGGCGCTCTCCAAATACGGCACCAAACCGCGCAAGGAAGTGATCGCCCCGGCCATCAAGCTCGCCGAAGACGGTTTCGAGTTGGAGCAGGGTGACGTCGAGTTGCTGGAGTACGCCACCGACGTGTTCAAGAAGGACATCAAGGATTCCGGCGCGATCTTCCTGAGCAACGGCGAGCCGATGCAGGTCGGGCAGAAACTGGTGCAGAAAGACCTCGGCAAGACCCTGCGGGAGATCTCCGAGAAAGGCGCCGACGGCTTCTACAAGGGCTGGGTGGCCGACGCCATCGTCACCTCCAGCCAAGCCAACAAGGGCATCATCACCCAGGCCGACCTCGACAAGTACAAGACCCGCGAACTGGCGCCCATCGAGTGCGACTACCGCGGCTACCATGTGGTATCGGCACCGCCACCGAGCTCCGGCGGAGTGGTGATCTGCCAGATCATGAACATCCTCGAAGGCTATCCGATGAAGGACCTGGGCTACCACTCGGCCCAGGGCATGCATTACCAGATCGAAGCGATGCGCCACGCCTATGTGGACCGCAACAGCTACCTGGGCGACCCGGACTTCGTGAAAAACCCGATCGCGCATCTGCTCGACAAAAACTACGCGACCAAGCTGCGTGAAGCCATTAGCCCGCAAAAGGCCGGGGTGTCCAAGGACCTCAAGCCTGGCGTAGCCCCCCATGAAGGCAGCAACACCACCCATTACTCCATCGTCGACAAATGGGGCAACGCGGTGTCGGTGACCTACACCCTCAACGACTGGTTCGGTGCCGGGGTCATGGCGAGCAAGACCGGGGTCATCCTCAACGATGAAATGGACGACTTCACCTCGAAGATCGGCGTGCCGAACATGTACGGCCTGGTGCAGGGCGAGGCCAACGCCATTGCGCCCGGCAAGGCGCCGCTGTCGTCCATGAGCCCGACCATTGTCACCAAGGACGGCAAAGTGGTAATGGTGGTCGGCACCCCCGGCGGCAGCCGTATCATCACCGCGACCCTGCTGACCATGCTCAACGTCATCGACTACGGCATGAACATCCAGGAAGCGGTCGATGCACCGCGTTTCCACCAGCAATGGCTGCCGGAGGAAACCAACCTGGAGACCTTCACCACCAGCCCGGACACGGTGAAGATCCTCGAAAGCTGGGGCCACAAGTTTGCCGGTCCCCAGGATGCCAACCACCTCGCGGCGATCCTGGTGGGCGCGCCGTCGCTGGAGGGCAAGCCGGTGGGCAAGAACCGTTTCTACGGGGCCAACGATCCACGGCGTAATACCGGGTTGTCGCTCGGCTACTGAGGCTTGTGTTTGGAGGGGGACGGACTTATGTTCGTCCCTGATCCACTGACTTCTTCAAGGAAGGAACCATGACCACTGCACTGCTGATCATCGATGTACAGCAAGCCTTGTGCGCAGGCGAGTACGAGTGTTTTCAGATCTCGCGTGTCATCACCACCATCAACGATCTCTCTGCCCGGGCGCGAAAGGCCGGCGTGCCGGTGGTGTTCATCCAGCACGAGGAAAAGGGCAGTCCCTTTGCCCATGAGGCGGCGGGCTGGCAACTGGCCGAAGGGCTGGAAACTTCAGCGAAGGATGCGCGCGTACGCAAGACCACCCCGGATTCGTTCTACCAGACCAACCTGCAGAAGCTGTTGCCGATCGATGACTTCGAACGCCTGGTCATCTGCGGGCTGCAAACCGATTATTGCGTCAACGCCACGGTGCGCCAGGCGTTGAAACTGGGCTACGACGTGGTGCTGGCGGCGGACGCGCACTCCACGGTCGACAACGGCAACCTCAGCGCCGAAGACATCATTGCCGAGCACAACAAGGACCTGGCGCACCTGACCGGTTCCGTGGCACGAATCGACGTGGTCCCGGCCGCAAAAGTCCTGTTTTAAGCTACGCAGTCCCCTTGTAGGAGCCCGGCTTGCCGGCGAAGGCGTCCTTGAATATTGCGCTGGTCTTGCGGGCGCCTTCGCCGGCAAGCCGGGCTCCTACAGGGGAATGCAGCGCTCGCCCAGTTCAAGTCGCAAACTTCAAAACCCTGTCTTCCCGCACCACAAACGGCACCACGCCGCCCAGCACCAGCCGGGTAATGGTCGCCGCCGCGTTGTCGTAATCCTCGTCCTGTGGCGTCCCGCGCCCGGTGATATGCGCCATCTGCCATCCCAGGTTGGTGTACGTGCGCGTCGCCGACCAGATGAACAACATCAGATGCTCCGGATCCACTGGCGCCAGAACACCCCGTTCGATCCAGCTGCCCAGGCATTCGACGTTGCGCCGGGCCTCGGCGTACAGCAGGTCTCGACATTCCTCGGGCAGGTGCTTGGCGCCCAACAACAGCTCATCGCTGAACACCTTTGCAATGTGCGGGTGCTCCCGGGCGATACGAATCCGCGCCTCGATGTAGGCCGGCAGGCTCACCAACGGGTCGTCGCTCTCGCGCAGCACCGCAGAGGCTTCCAGCAGCGGCTCGACAAACCCGAGCAGCACCTTGGCGTAGAGGTTTTCTTTGCTCTGGAAGTAATAGTACAGGTTGGCTTTCGGCACGCCGGCCCGCGCCGCAATGTCGCGAGTCTGGGTGGCGTCGAAGCCCCTGGCGGCAAATTCCGCGCTGGCGGCCTCCAGGATCAGCTGCTGGTTGTGTTGGCGAATACGGCTCATGGGGACTTCTTGGCGATTTGAGTTTCGAAATATACAAAACTATATAGCGATAGAGCCAGTCTCATCCCCAAATCCGCCGGTGGACGCCATCGTGGCGCCTGTGGCATGGTCCCGGCGACAAACCATGCAGCGAACAGGATCGGCACGATGGAGCAGGGTAATCAGGGTGGCAACACCCTGCAGGCGTTCAACCGTTGCGTGTTGCACCTGGGGCGTCTGGCACGCGAGCGTGGCGCTGCCGAATTCATCGCCGACGGCTTGCAGGCGTTCCGTCAACTGGTGCCATTCGCTTCGGCTTGGTGGGGCGAGATGTCCACCTCGGTCGCCAGCGCACCGCCGCAAAGCTGGATGCACGGGCGCATCGATTTGCCTGACTCGTTTGCCGGCGAATGGCAACAGAACGCCGGCAGCGACAGATTCTCCCATGACACCTTGAGCCGTCCCGGCGAGGTCATCCGCGACAGCGGCTTCAACGACCCCAACGCCGAAGTGGATGCATTCGCCCGGCGCCATGATCTTTATCACCTGATGTGCATCACCTTCGAGCTGCCGGAAAGCGGCTTGATGTTTTTCGTCTGCCTCTACCGTGGCGCCGATGCAATGGCCTTCAGCGACGGCGAGGCCGATCTGTTTTCCGCGTTCTGCGACCACCTGTTGCAGCTGTGGCGATTCCAGGTGCAGGACATGATCTGCGTCGACACCGGCAACGGCGCCAGCGATTTTGGGGTCGCACGACGCGACGGTGGCCTGCTCTACATTGGCGCCGGGTTGTGCTCGGTCATTCAACGGGAGTTGCCCGGCTGGAATGGCTCGACGCTGCCCGACAAAATCATCGCGCACTTGCCCAAAGCGCCCTGCGTCATGCGCCTGGGCCGCTCGGCACTGACCCTCAGCCCGAACGCCGAGCACGTCATCCTGTCGCTGGAAACCCAGCCACGCGGTGCGGTGCTGGCACCTCGGGAGCGGACGGTGGCGATGTTGTTCGCGGCGGGTCATTCCTACAAGGAGATCGCCAAAATTCTTTCCCTCAGCCCCTCCACAGTGCGCACCTACCTGCGCAACTGTTACTTGCAGTTGGGCGTGAAGAGCAAGGTGGAACTGGGTTCGGTGCTGTGTTCGCCAAATGCGCTTGCTGTGCCCCGGGATTGAATGTCGCGGGTCGGGGACTTCGGTGGGTGATCCGGTGCTTTATCAGCCCGTTCACCTATCAGTTCTGCTAGTTCCCATCGTGAGTAGAACCGTCAATACTCGGTCCATCTGACGTTCGATCTTCAGGAGTGCTCACCGATGTCACGTCCGCGTGAAATGCTGATGTACCAGTATCGCTACGACGCACTGGACCGACTCATCGGTCATACGCTGACAGGTACCTGCGAGCGGCAACTCTTCTACTGCAAAAGTCACTTGGCCACCCAGGTGCAAGGAACAATTAGTTATTCACTGTTCCAAAACGGCGACCAGTTGTTGGCGCAACGACGACTCCACGGTGTGATAGATGAAGCCGCGTTACTGGCCGTTGATCAGCAACGCTCGGTGCTGCATGCCGTTGCTGCCACTGCACCCAAGGCCATTGCCTATTCCGCTTATGGCCACCGCCCTGATATTGACGAATTGTCTAGTCTGCTGGGATTCAACGGCGAACGGGTGGACCCACTGACCGGGTACTATTTGTTGGGGAACGGGTATCGGGCGTTTAATCCGGTGCTGATGCGGTTTAACAGCCCGGACAGTTTCAGCCCGTTTGGGCAGGGGGGCGTGAATTCGTATGCCTATTGTCTGGGGGACCCAGTGAACAATAGCGATCAGAATGGGCATTTCATTTTACCCTCCAGAGTTATTGAGTTGGGCTTGCGATGGCGAGGGAACGCCAGAGCTAAGGCGTTGGGGGTGCGATGGTTAGGAAAAGCCAGGGCCAACTTATCTCTTCCAGTCGGAGGAAGCATCTTTCGTGATTATTTTGTTAGTCCTGCCGCGATTGAAAATCTGGGTATTGCCACAAAAAACTTAAACGTTTCGACGCCTGGTACATCCAATCGATTGAGGAGTTTTTCTACGAGGAGCGTTGGTAATTCAGAGATCGCGGGGCATAACTACAGCTCCGGCATACACCGGCGGAGAGTGGTTTATCCATCAAGAAACCAAAGACAGTTCGATGCGACATCGGGTTCAGAGCTGGACGCCATATTTAGAAACCCACGCCATCCGCAACACGAGGCAATACTAGGTGTGTATCAACAAAGCGGCAGAATCAATATTGAAAATCACCTATCTGTTCCAGCTCCTCACACGTTCAATGCTTTTGGCTATCTAGACCCCGATCGTGTATTGGAACGAATTGATAACGGCCTGACGGGTAGTGTTCCAGGCGTTATGCCAAGCATGTTGATTCGCAGGATCAGGGAAGAAAATATAGCTCCACTAAATAACGCATATCTTCGGCAGCGATATCCTCAGTTTTTCAACGGAAATACTCGAGGCAGGGGATAGTGCCTTCTCCAGCAAATGTGCTCCATACCCTCCAGTGCAATTCTGAAGGGCGTGCATACATCACTCAAACCAAACTATTTTCTTGCCCCCTCCTCATTTGCAGAGGTCCATTCGAATGCCGCGCCCTATAGGGTATGCCCTGCATATCAAGGGCTTGCGCGGCAGTCTGGCAGGGCCCTTCAAAAACTATAAAAACAGAGGTGAGGCCATTGAAATTCTCCGGGCTATTTATCGCCGTTGCCGGTGCGACGGTCGTGTCCTGCGTGGCGCTGGTGGGGTGCCAGACCCAGGGTTCGACCAGTGCCGACATGGTCATGCGCAACGGTTACGTGTACACCGTCGACGGCAAGGATTCGGTGCAGCAGGCGGTTGCCGTCAAGGACGGGAAGATCCTGTATGTCGGCAGCGATGAGGGCGCTGCTTCTTACATCGGCACCCAGACGCAAGTGATCGATCTGGCCGGGCGCATGCTGATGCCGGGTTTCATCGATGCGCACATGCATCCGGGGGACGGCGGTCGCGCCATGACCTTGTGCGATCTGAAGTACCAGACGATGACCCGCAAGGTGTTCCAGGAAACCATCCAGGCTTGTCTGGATGCGGACAAGGACAAGGGCGACGACGTCTGGCTCGAAGTCGGCAGTTGGGATCGCATGGGCATGGCCGGCCTCGACGGCGATGCCGACAAATCGACCCTCGATGCGCTCAAGACCCGGCGCCCGATCCAGGTGCGCTCCACCGACTTCCACACCGTGCTGGTCAACTCCCGCGGCCTCGCGGTGGCGGGCATCGACAAGCGCACGGCCAACCCCGGCGATGGCAAGTACGTGCGCGACAGTGCCGGCAATCCGACCGGCATCTGCGAGGACGGCGCGGCGGATGCCATGGCCGCCGTGGTTCCCCCGGCCACCGACGCCGAGAAGCTGATGCAAAGCCGCGCCGCGCTCGACGCCATGCGCCAGCAGGGCATCACCAGTTTCTTCGATGCCATGTCGGGACCGGAGAACGCCAAGGCATTCACCGCCCTCGCGCAGTCCGGCGAACTCACCGCCCGGGCCTTGCTGGCGATCAAGCTGGACCCGGCTGCCGCCACTGCAGACCCGGATAAAACCATCGCCGAGGCCAAGGCGCTGGCCAGCACCTACGACCAGGGGGAAACCAAGGTCGCGCCGGGCGTGAGCATGCGTCACGTCAAGTTGTTCATGGACGGCATCATCAACGCACCGGCCGACACCGGGGCGATGTTGACGCCGTACCTGCACAACGCCGGCACCGAAAAGTCACCGAAATGGGCGCCGGGCAAGAACCGTGGCGAGCTGTATTTCCCGCCCCAGGTTCTCAATCCGCTGCTGCTCAAGGCCGTCCAGGCCGGTCTCGATCCGCACCTGCACGCCACCGGCGACCGCGCGGTACGCGACTCGCTCAACGGCATCGCCTACGTGCGCCAGCAATTGCCCGGCAACCCGTTCCGCCCGGCCATCACCCACGCCGAGTCGGTGGACCCGGCCGATTACGGGCGCTTCAAGGCGCTGGACGTGACCGCCAACATGTCGTTCCAGTGGGCGCAGCAGGCACCGTCCACGGTGGACGGGACCAATGAGCATCTGGGCGCCGAGCGGTTTTCCCGCATGGAACCCTCGGGCAGCATCGCCCGCGCTGGTGGCCGGGTGGCGTATGGCAGCGACTGGCCGGTGGACCCGCTGGACGAGTTCCTCGCGTTGAAGATCGGTGTCACCCGCGCGGGCGATCCACAGAACCCGCACAGCTATGGCCCCCAATACGCGGGCAGGCTCAACGATGACCCGTCGCTGTCCCGTGCCGAGGTGCTGCGCACCATCACCCTGAATGCGGCCGAGCAACTCAGGCTGGAAAAAGTGACGGGCTCGGTCGAGGTGGGCAAGTTTGCCGACCTGATCGTCCTGGACAAGAACTTCATGCAGGTGCCTGAGGACGAGTTGGGGCGCAATCAGGTGTTGCTGACGCTGGTGGGCGGCAAGGTGGTGTGGGCGAAGGCACCGTTTCTAAGCCAGGTAGCCAAACGGTAAGGCTTTTGCAGGGGCGGTGTGCGGCGTGCACGATTGTGCTTTTAACAAGAGAACAACAATAATGACCGATAGTCAGCAACGAAGTCCCCTGATCGAGACCCGCTCGATCGATTACATCCCCGAGGCCGAGCGCCACGGCAGTCTCTATAGCCAGTTCACCCTGTGGCTCGGCGCCAACCTGCAGATCACCGCGATCGTCACCGGGGCGTTGGCCGTGGTGTTGGGCGGTGATGTGTTCTGGTCGCTCATCGGCTTGCTGATCGGCCAAATACTGGGCGGCGCCGTGGTGGCGCTGCACGCCGCCCAAGGGCCGAAGCTCGGGTTGCCGCAGATGATTTCCAGCCGCGTGCAGTTCGGGGTGTACGGCGCGGCGATCCCGATTGTGCTGGTGTGCCTGATGTACCTCGGCTTCAGCGCCACCGGTGCGGTGTTGTCGGGGCAGGCGATTGCCCAGTTGATCAGCGTCAGCGACAGTGCCGGCATCCTGATTTTCGCCGCCTGCATCGCGCTGCTGACGATGTTCGGTTACCGGGTGATCCACCTGGTCGGGCGGGTGGCCAGCGTGTTGGGCGTGATCGCGTTCGTCTATCTGTTCAGCCGCTTGATCAGCCTCAACGACATCGGCCTGTTGCTGGAAAACCGCCACTTCAGCTGGAGCACCTTCCTGCTGGCGGTGTCGCTGTCGGCTTCCTGGCAGATCGCCTTTGGCCCGTACGTGGCTGACTATTCGCGCTACCTGCCGAGCAACACCTCGTCCTGGAAAACCTTCGCCGCCGTCGGCCTCGGCACCGTGCTGGGCGCCCAGGCGTCGATGGTGTTGGGCGTATTCGCCGCGGCGTTGGCGGGGGCGAACTTTCGCGGACATGAAGTGGCGACCATCGTCGGCCTGGGCAGTACCGGGGTGATGGCTTCCCTGCTGTACCTGAGCGTGGTGTTCGGCAAGGTCACGGTGTCGACCCTCAATGCCTATGGCAGCTTCATGTGCGTGGCCACCATCATCAGCGGCTTTCGCCGTCGCCTGGAAATCAGCGCCGGCCAGCGCATGGTGTTCGTGCTGGTTATCGTCGCGGCGTCCACCACCCTCGCACTGCTGGGCCAGTACTCGTTCCTCAATTCGTTCAAGTACTTCATCCTGTTCCTGCTGACGTTCTTCACCCCCTGGAGCGCGATCAACCTGGTGGATTACTACTTCATCAACAAGGAGCGTTATGACATCCCGGCATTGTCCGACCCGGCAGGACGCTATGGTCGCTGGAACATGCCGGGCATCAGCGTGTACGTGATCGGCGTGTTGATCCAGCTGCCTTTCGTCGACACTCATTTCTATTCCGGACCGATGGTCGCGCAACTTGGCGGCGTGGATATTTCCTGGATCGTCGGCCTGGTGGTGCCGGGAATCCTGTATTTCCTGATGGCCAGGACCTCGACAGGAGTTGTGCCAGTTGCCGAAATTCAAAGACCTGAATAAGATACATCCGCAATAACATTCTGTAGGAGCCGGCTTGCCGGCGAAGGCGTTCTCAAGGTCGTCATCGCCGGCAAGCCGTGCTCCAGCGACAAGCGTTTTTCGAACCTACCCAACGCTCTACTTGCGCAGGGGGCAGCCTTTCATGGATGTTCTCGCACCGATCGACCAGTACCTGCACCGGTGGCTGATCGCGCCTGTCAGCGACCAGTTCCTCGGGCTCTTCGACCTCAATGGTCGTCTCTGTGTGGCCTTTCTTTTCACCTCCTACGCCGTGGCCTACGGCCTGTTCCGCTGGCGCAGATCCCGCGGGCTGACCGACGCTCCCACCTTCTGGCAGTTCATCGGCGGCAACCGCGTGCATTTTCATCCTTCGGCGCTGCTCGATTACCGTTACTACTTCGTGCGCGCCATCCTCAAAGTCCTGCTGGTGGTGCCCATCATCGGCCTGGTCGATCCGTACGTATTGCGCTCCGGGGACTACATGCGCTTCTTCACCCGGCTGTGGGGCGCACGGGTGCAGGTCGAGGAGCACCTCGCCCTGTCCTTGCTCTATGGCCTGGGCGTGTTCCTGCTGCAGGACTTCATCCATTACTGGGCACACCGCGCTTACCACTCGCGCTACCTGTGGGCGTTTCACAAAGTTCATCATTCGGCGACCGTGCTGGTACCGGTAACGGCGAGCCGGGTGCATTTCCTCGAGAAGGTGGTCGAGCGCTTGATCGATCTCGTGTTCGTCAGCGCCTTTGCCGGCATCTTCTGGTACGCCTGCGGCGGGGAGATCAGCCGTTACACGCTGTTCGGCGTGACCTACATGGTGTTCATCCTCAACGCCCTGGCAGCCAATCTGCGCCACAGCCATGTCTGGCTGTCCTTCGGGCCGCGGGTCGAGCACGTGCTGAACAGCCCGGCCCAGCACCAGATTCACCACAGCGACGCACCGCGACATTTCAACAAGAACTTCGGGGTCAACCTGTCACTCTGGGACTGGATGTTCGGCACGCTGTACGTCACCCAGGCGCAACCGGAGCCCATCCGCTTCGGCACCGGCGAGGCGGATCATGGCCGTTACTTGAGCCTGTACAGCCTGATCGTCACGCCCTTTGTCGACACGCTGGGCAAGATCCGCCTGGCCAGGCGCCCGCTGGGGGTCAGCGCGGTGGCAGGTGCCAGCGTTCCCGCAACTGCTCGTACTGCGCCTCGGGCAATTGCACCAGCAGCGGAGCCTGGCGCGGGTCGAGCCAACTGAGCAGGCGAGCGATATCCGTCGGGTCCATCGCGGTGCAACCCCGGGTCGGTGCCGTGGGGCCACGCCAGATATGGAAGAAGATGCACGAGCCGGCCGCCGGGGATGCCGGTGTGTTGTGCTCGATGAAGATGCCCTGGCGATACAAGTCATCCTTGCGGCGCATGCGTTCGGCGCTGTTCCAGTCTTTTGTAATCGTGGCGCCGTCGACCAGTTCGTTGTAACGCGTGGACTGACTGTCATCCACGCATTCGATGGTCGAGGTCAGTGCGAGGTAGGGCAGGCGAGTCTCAACGGAAGCGTCGTAACCAAAAGCGCTGCCCAGTTTGAACATCCCGGCAGGTGCCTTTCCATCGCCTTCCTGTTTCACCGGCCCCTGAAGTTGCCGGGTGTCGAGCAGTCCCTTGCCCCAGCCCATGCCGTGTTTGCCGAGAACCACCGCAAACGGCGCTTCGACCTTTTCGAAGGTGCTGCCGCGGCGTTCATACCGTTGGGCGATGCCCTGGATGGCATTCCAGTTGTTGCTGGTGACCACGATCAACTGACCACTGCCATCGAGCCCTTGCGCCATCGCGGCACAGGGTAGCAGCAGGAGCAGCCACGCGCAGATTTTGCCAAGCCTGTTCATGGCGCGAGCGGGGTAATGGGGAAGTCCATGACGGTCTTCAACGACGCATCACGGGTATAGGTGAAGTGCCACCACTCGGCGGAGTAACCGGTGAATCCCTCCTGCTCCATGGCGCGGGTCAGTCGCTGGCGATTTTCCATGGCCGCCTCCGTGATCGACGTCGAATCGGTATGGGCGCGCTCATCGAAGCAGTCGAAACCGGTGCCCATGTCGACTGCGCCGTCGTGCCAACGCTGACCATAAGGTGCCGTGCAATCGACTGGCGTGACTGACGGCGTCCAGGTGTCGGCGGGCAGGGCACCCGGCCCCGTCATGCTGAGGTCGACGGTGCCACCTTTGGAGTGGTTGGACACCCGCGCCACATAACCCAGGCGCCAGAAGTCCTGCTTGTCCACCCGTGGATAGAATTCGGCCTTGCGCGGATCGCCCGGCTCCGTGGCGAAGCGCCCCATGTCGGCGACCGCGCGGCTGGGGCGATAACAATCGAACACCTTCAAGCCATAGCCTTGCGCCTGCAGCGCCGTTTGCACCCGGCCGAGGGCCTTGGCGGCCTCCTGTGACAACAGGCACTCGGGCGCTTCGTAACCGTCGAGCGGGTGCCCTGTGAAATTGTGGGCGCTGGCATAACGGATGTCCTGCTCGATGCCCGGGGCGATGGTGCGCAAATACACCATGTGCTCGGGCTTCGGTTCGGCACCGGCGAGGCACGGCAGGGCAAGACTTAAAAACAAAAGCGATGATCGAGCGGCAAAGGGCATCGGGCCGGGCCTCCTGAAATCCATGACAAGTCACCTCATCATGGCTTGAAAGCCGCCACACCTCCATGAAGTTGTTGATCGGCATGATAGGACGAACGCACCAATGGCCCGGACGCGACGTTCTTGAAGCCCATCCGCGCGCCTTCCTCGGCGAACCAGGCAAACACGTCCGGGTGCACGAAACGCTGCACCGGCAAGTGGCTGCGCGACGGTTGCAGGTACTGGCCGAGGGTGAGCATGTCGACATCGTGCTCGCGCAGGCGCTGCATGACTTCGATCACTTCCTCGTCGGTTTCCCCAAGACCCAGCATCAGCCCGGATTTGGTGGGGACGTGCGGCACCCGCTGCTTGAAGTTTTGCAGCAGGTCCAGCGACCACTCGAAATCCGAGCCCGGCCGCGCGGCCTTGTACAGGCGCGGCACGGTTTCCAGGTTGTGGTTGAACACATCGGGCGGCTCAAGCGCCGTAATCGCCAGGGCCACGTCCATCCGTCCGCGATAGTCCGGCACCAGGGTTTCCAGCTGGATGCCCGGGGACAGCTTGCGGATCTCGCGCAGGCAGTCGACGAAGTGTTGGGCGCCACCGTCGCGCAAATCGTCGCGGTCCACCGAGGTGATCACCACGTATCTGAGGCGCAGTTCGGCGATGGCCACGGCGAGGTTGCCCGGTTCATCGACGTCCAGGGGTTTCGGACGCCCGTGGCCGACATCACAGAACGGGCAGCGCCGGGTGCAGATGTCGCCCATGATCATGAAGGTCGCGGTGCCCCCGGAAAAACACTCGCCCAGGTTCGGGCACGAGGCTTCCTCGCAGACACTGTGCAGCTTGTGTTTGCGCAGCAGTTGCTTGATCCGGTCAACCTCGGGGGAGGTCGGCATGCGCACGCGGATCCAGTCCGGTTTGCGCGGGAATTCATCGGTGGGAATGATCTTGACCGGAATCCGCGCGACCTTTTCCGCACCGCGCAGTTTGGTGCCCACTTGCACTTTGTTCATAGGTTTCCCATGGTCTGTCAGACAAGAACCGGACCTGTAGGAGCTGGCTTGCCAGCGAAAGCGGTCGAACGATCAACATCTATGTTGAATTTGCCGACGTCTTCGCTGGCAAGCCAGCTCCTACAGGTTTTGTGGTGTGTGCTTAGTCGCGGTAGACCGGGAAATCGCTGCACATCGCAGCGGCCTGACGGGCGACCTGAGCCTCGACATCGGCATCGCCGAGATGATCGAGGATGTCGCAGATCCAGCCGGCCAGCTCGATGCTCTGGGCTTCCTTGAACCCGCGGCTGGTGATCGCCGGCGTACCGATGCGCAGGCCCGAGGTCACGAACGGCGACTGCGGATCGTTGGGCACGGCGTTCTTGTTCACGGTGATGCCGGCACGGCCCAGAGCGGCGTCGGCGTCCTTGCCGGTCAGGCCCTGGCGGATCAGGCTGACCAGGAACAGGTGGTTGTCGGTGCCACCGGACACCACGTCATAACCTCGTTCGATAAACACCTGCGCCATGGCCTGGGCGTTGCGGATCACTTGCGCCTGATAGGTCTTGAACGCCGGCTCCAGCGCTTCCTTGAAGCACACAGCCTTGGCGGCGATCACGTGCATCAGCGGGCCGCCCTGGCCACCGGGGAATACGGCGGCGTTGAGTTTTTTCTCAAGTTCCGCATTGGCCCTGGCCAGGATCAGCCCACCGCGCGGACCGCGCAGGGTCTTGTGGGTCGTGGTGGTGACCACGTCGGCATAGGGCAGCGGGTTGGGGTACAGACCGGTGGCCACCAGCCCGGCGACGTGGGCCATGTCGACGAACAGATAGGCGCCAACTTTGTCGGCGATCTCGCGAAAGCGCGGGAAGTCGAGAGTCTTGGAGTAAGCGGAGAACCCGGCGATGATCATTTTCGGTTGATGCTCGACGGCCAGGCGCTCGACTTCGTCGTAGTCGATCAACCCGGTCGCGGTGTCGATACCGTATTGCACGGCGTTGTAGAGCTTGCCGGAAAAACTCACCTTGGCACCGTGGGTCAGGTGACCACCGTGGGCCAGGCTCATGCCCAGCACAGTGTCGCCGGCCTGCAGCAACGCCAGGTAAACCGCGGCGTTGGCCTGGCTGCCTGAGTGCGGCTGGACGTTGGCGTAGTCGGCGCCGAACAGCTGTTTGGCGCGATCGATGGCCAGTTGTTCGACCACGTCGACGTGTTCGCAGCCGCCGTAATAGCGCTTGCCCGGATAGCCTTCGGCGTACTTGTTGGTCAGGCCGCTGCCTTGTGCCTCCATGACCCGTTGGCTGGTGTAGTTCTCCGAGGCGATCAGCTCGATGTGGTGTTCCTGCCGCGCGTCCTCGGCGTTCATCGCTGCGAGCAGTTGGTCGTCGTAGCCTTTGATCTGGTCGTGCTTGCTGAACATGGTGAAGGTCCTCTGTTGTTCTCGAAAGGGGGGGGCGCACACACCTTGTAGGAGCTGGCTTGCCAGCGAAGGGGCCATCAAGGCCGCCAGAAGCTTCGCTGGCAAGCCAGCTCCTACAGGGGTTACGCGCAGGGTTATGCGTCTTGGTAGTCGGCGATGGATGGGCACGCGCAGATCAGGTTGCGGTCGCCGAAGACGTTGTCGACTCGGCCTACGGGCGGCCAGTATTTGCTGTCGATCAAGGTGTCCAGCGGATAAACAGCCTGCTCGCGGCTGTACGGATGCGTCCACTCGCCGACGATTTCCGCCGCGGTGTGCGGAGCGTTCTTCAGCGGGTTGTCGTCCTTGTCCAGCGTGCCGTTTTCC
>NZ_JAXDEQ010000031.1:0-70564 GCF_035065025.1 Pseudomonas sp. YuFO8
CGGACAGTGAAAGCTTCCGGGTTTTTTGTTGCATCAGTGAAAGCCAAGTTGCCTGTCAGGGCCTCTTCGCTGGCAAGCCAGCTCCTACAGTGTTTTGTAGCGATCACGAATTCGCGTCACAAACCACATCTACGAAACCACTTAAATATCAATAAATCCACTGTCATTTGTGACAGTTACACTGCTGCGGAAAAAATCTTAGGGTGTTCCTCACGGCATCGACAGAACGTCAATGTCAATACCCATGAGATGAAGCTGAAATGGATAACAATTTCGAACGCATGTTAGAGACAATGAAACAACCCAACCCAGGAACCAATGGCACTTTCAAGTGGCGCTTGGATTCGGAGCTCGACTGGACCGAAGCGACCACTGCTCGCGCGGAACTTTGGAATCTTTCTGGTGGACGGAAAAAATGGTGCGTGTATGCCCGGACAGGCTCCCACCTAACAAATGACCTTTTCCACTATATATTCCAGTTTGACTACATTGACGAAAACGTTATTGACAAGACACTTACTCTAGGAGAACAGGGTCTTACCTTTACACATTATTACTCGATCGGCAATCCAGAATACAACGTAATAGATGCACTATCTGCTAAAGTCTCTATCAAACTCGATCCGAAGAACAACACTTTCAAGGGTAACTTTGAAGCGACATTCGGCTCCAACGTCAAATCCCCCAACGGCGAATTCGATTTGACAAGACAACCACGTTAAAGTTAATGACGTGGCAGACTATCCCAACTAGTGGTAGCTGCCCCTCACAATGGATGAGTGCACATTATCCATTGTGGGGTTACTCACAATGAGGCCATGGGTGTTGTCGAAAGATTCACTGGAGAAACGCCGCCACCCGACTCGCCGCCGAAGCCAAATGCTGCTCATGGGTAAACCCCGAAGCCTTCAACGGCTTCAAATCATGATCCCCCGCCACCAACCAGAACACCTCGATACACGGCGATAACGCATAGCCCTCGACCGCCTCACGGTTACCCAGCGCATCCCGCTCCCCCTGAACAATCAGCGTCCGCGTCTTCAATCCAGCCAAATGCTCAACCCGCGGTTTCTCCGGTTTGCCCACGGCATAAAACGGATAGCCAAGGCACACCAGCGCGTCCGCGCCCAGTTCATCGGCGAGCAAACTGGCCATGCGCCCGCCCATGGACTTGCCGCCAATGGCCAGCGGCCCAGTGACATGACGTCGCACTTCGCCGTACACCTCACGCCAGCATTCCAGCAGTTTCGCCGCCGGATTCGGCGGGCGTTTGCTGCCATCGACACGCCGCTGCGCCATGTACGGAAATTCAAAACGCAGCACGTTGACGCCGTGTGCAGCAAGGCGTTGCGCCATGTCGCTCATCCAGGCGCTGTCCATCAGAGCACCGGCGCCGTGGGCCAGGATCAGGGTTGCCGAGGCCTTGCCGCTGGCGACGTTCCACAACCATCCGTGATCCCGCACGCACTGCGCCCATTGATCCCCGTCAATACCGGCCTTGTGCTGTTTGTCCATGCTTGCCTCGCTTTTAGTCTGCCTATAACTCCGGCCAAAGGGTGCGTTTGCACACTTGGGCTGAACCGTGGATGGGGAACCATGAACACTTCTATCAGTACCGCCTACAACTATAAGGTGGTCCGCCAATTCGCCATTATGACGGTGGTGTGGGGCATCGTCGGCATGGGGCTCGGGGTTTTTCTCGCTGCCCAGTTGGTCTGGCCGGAACTCAACTTCAATTTGCCCTGGACCAGCTTCGGCCGCCTGCGCCCGCTGCACACCAACGCGGTGATCTTCGCCTTCGGCGGTTGCGCCCTGTTCGCCAGTTCGTTTTATTCGGTGCAACGCACCTGCCAGGCCCAGCTGTTTGCACCGAAAATCGCCGCCTTCTGTTTCTGGGGATGGCAGCTGGTGATCCTGCTGGCGGCCATCAGCCTGCCGCTGGGCTACACCAGTTCCAAGGAATACGCCGAGCTGGAATGGCCGATCGACATCCTGATCACCATCGTCTGGGTCGCCTACGCCATCGTGTTCTTCGGCACGATCATGCAGCGCAAGACCAAACACATTTATGTGGGTAACTGGTTCTTCGGTGCCTTCATCGTCACCGTGGCGATCCTGCACATCGTCAACAACATGGAGTTGCCGGTCAGCTTCACCAAGTCCTACTCGCTGTACTCCGGTGCCACCGACGCGATGGTGCAATGGTGGTACGGCCACAACGCCGTGGGCTTTTTCCTCACCGCCGGTTTCCTCGGGATGATGTATTACTTCGTGCCGAAACAGGCTGAGCGTCCGGTGTACTCCTATCGCCTGTCGATCGTGCACTTCTGGGCGCTGATCACCTTGTACATCTGGGCCGGCCCCCACCACCTGCACTACACCGCCTTGCCGGACTGGGCGCAGTCGCTGGGCATGGTGATGTCGCTGATCCTGCTGGCGCCAAGCTGGGGCGGGATGATCAACGGCATGATGACCCTGTCGGGCGCCTGGCATAAGTTGCGCAGTGACCCGATCCTGCGTTTCCTCGTGGTGTCGCTGGCGTTTTACGGCATGTCGACCTTCGAAGGGCCGATGATGGCGATCAAGACGGTCAACGCCCTCTCCCACTACACCGACTGGACCATCGGCCACGTCCACGCCGGCGCGCTCGGCTGGGTGGCGATGATTTCCATCGGCGCGCTTTACCACATGATCCCGAAAATCTTCGGTCGCGCGCAGATGCACAGCATCGGCCTGATCAACGCGCACTTCTGGCTCGCCACCATCGGCACCGTGCTCTACATCGCCTCGATGTGGGTCAACGGCATCGCCCAGGGCCTGATGTGGCGTGCGGTGAACGAGGACGGCACGCTGACCTACTCCTTCGTCGAAACCCTGGTGGCCAGCCACCCTGGCTTCGTCGTGCGACTGGTGGGCGGGGCGATCTTCTTCAGCGGCATGTTGCTGATGGCCTACAACACCTGGCGTACCGTGCGGGCCTCGCAGCCTGCCGAAGCCGCCGCTGCCGCGCAGATGGCCTGAGGAGTCCGCCATGAAACACGAAACTATCGAGAAAAACGTCGGCCTGTTGCTGCTCCTGATGATCCTGGCCGTAAGCATCGGCGGCCTGACCCAGATCGTCCCGCTGTTCTTCCAGGACGTGACCAACAAACCGGTGGAAGGCATGAAGCCCTACACCGCGCTGCAACTGGAAGGCCGCGACATCTACATCCGCGAAGGCTGCGTCGGTTGTCATTCGCAGATGATCCGCCCGTTCCGCGCCGAGACCGAACGCTACGGGCACTACTCGGTGGCCGGCGAAAGCGTCTGGGACCATCCGTTCCTCTGGGGTTCGAAACGCACCGGGCCGGACCTGGCCAGGGTGGGCGCGCGTTACTCCGATGACTGGCACCGCGCGCACTTGTACAACCCGCGCAACGTGGTGCCGGAATCGAAGATGCCGGCCTACCCGTGGCTGGTGGCCAACGCGGTCGATAGCAACCACACCGAAACCAAGCTCAAGGCCATGCGCACCCTGGGCGTGCCCTATACCGACGACGACATCGCGAGCGCGGCCGAGTCGCTCAAGGGCAAGTCCGAAATGGACGCACTGGTTGCCTACCTGCAAGTGCTCGGCACTGCGATCAAGAGCAAGAGGTGAGCCATGGTCGTTGAAATGAGCACTGGAATGATCCGCGGCCTGGGCACGGTCGTGGTGTTCGTGGCCTTCATCGGCCTGACGCTGTGGGTATTCAACGGCAAGCGCAACGCGCAATTCGCCGAAGCGCGCCTACTGCCGTTCGCCGACGAGCCACACCCCGAGATCCCCGAAGAATCCGCCACAAGGAGCACCCGGCCATGACCACTTTCTGGAGTACGTGGATCTGCGTACTGACCATCGGCAGCCTGATCGGCCTGACCTGGCTGCTGATCGGCACCCGCAAGGGCGAAACCAAGGGCAGCGTCGACCAGACCATGGGCCACAGCTTCGACGGCATCGAGGAGTACGACAACCCGTTGCCGCAATGGTGGTTCATGCTGTTCGCCGGCACCCTGGTGTTTGCCGTCGGTTACCTGATCCTCTATCCGGGCCTTGGCAACTGGAAAGGCATCCTGCCCGGCTACGCCAACGGCTGGACCGGCGTGCACGAGTGGGAAAAGGAAATGGACCGGGCCGACGCCCGATTCGGGCCGATCTTCGCCAAATTCGCCGCCATGCCGCTGGAGGAAGTGGCCAAGGACCCGCAAGCACTGAAAATGGGGGGTCGACTGTTCGCCTCCAACTGCTCGGTGTGCCACGGCTCGGATGCCAAGGGCGCGTTCGGCTTCCCCAACCTGGCAGACAGCGACTGGCGCTGGGGCGGCGACGCCGACACCATCAAGGCCACCATCCTGGGTGGACGCATGGCGGCGATGCCGGCCTGGGGTGAAATCCTCGGCGAAGCGGGGGTGAAGAACGTTGCCGCCTATGTCCGCCATGAATTGGCAGGCCTGCCATTGCCGGCGGACAGCAAGGCCGACCTGCAAGCCGGACAGCAAGCGTTCAGCAGCACCTGCACCGCCTGTCACGGGGCCAATGGCCAGGGCACAGCAGCCATGGGCGCGCCAAACCTGACGCACCCGGCCGGTTTCATCTACGGCACGGGGTTGACCCAGCTCGAGCAGACCATCCGCCATGGTCGCCAGGGTCACATGCCGGCGCAGAATGAGCTGCTCGGCAACGATAAAGTACAGTTGCTTGCGGCTTATGTGTACAGCCTGTCAAACGGATTGAATACAGAAAACCTGCAAGTCGAAGGCAAAAAGCAATAGTTCGCAACACCCCCACTGCCGCATTCTTTCGGATGCGGCAGTTCCCTGCCCCTTTGCGACCCATTGTCGCACCCTTCCATACCTCCCCTTTCGAATCCCCGGATTCGGGTCTACGCTTGATCGATGGGGACTGGCCCGTGCCGGTTCCAGGTCTTCCTTGCACGATGTGTTCAACCAATCGGCCGATTGAAAGGCCGCAAAGGCAGGTAGATACCGGCTGTCGAGCCAAATGCCGTCGGTCGGCGATCAGGCCTTTTCAACACACCCCGTTACAAGTGACCTGAACCCCTCGCTTCTTCCGTTCCCTGCGACATTTTGTCCGAGGCCAATTTTGACCCTACGCGGCGCATGGAAAGGCCGCAGAATCAGCATTTGAAAGCATTGACCCAGGTCATGGCGCGTTGCAATGACCCCCTGCTTTCTACATACTTGCGGCCGATTTTTAATCCTAATAAAACACCCAAACCGTGGAACCTTAGAATGAGCACAGCAATCAGTCCGACTGCTTATAACTATAAGGTAGTCCGCCAGTTCGCCATCATGACGGTGGTCTGGGGGATCCTTGGCATGGGGCTCGGTGTCTTCATCGCCTCGCAACTGGTCTGGCCGGAATTGAACTTCGGTCTGCCCTGGACGAGCTTTGGACGCCTGCGCCCGTTGCACACCAACCTGGTGATTTTCGCCTTCGGTGGTTGTGCACTGTTTGCCACTTCCTATTACGTCGTGCAGCGAACCTGCCAAACGCGACTGATTTCCGACAGCCTCGCGGCCTTCACCTTCTGGGGTTGGCAAGCGGTGATCGTCGGCGCCATCGTTACCTTGCCGCTGGGTTACACCACCACCAAGGAATACGCTGAGCTGGAATGGCCGATCGCCATTCTGCTGGCCATCGTCTGGGTTACCTACGGCCTGGTGTTCTTCGGCACCATCGTCAAGCGCAAGACCAAGCACATCTATGTGGGCAACTGGTTCTACGGTGCCTTCATCGTCGTGACGGCGATGCTGCACATCGTCAACCACATGTCGCTGCCGGTCAGCCTGTTCAAGTCCTACTCGGCCTACTCGGGTGCGACCGACGCGATGATCCAGTGGTGGTACGGCCACAACGCCGTAGGTTTCTTCCTGACCACGGGCTTCCTGGGGATGATGTACTACTTCGTGCCGAAACAGGCCGAGCGTCCGATCTACTCCTATCGCCTGTCCATCGTGCACTTCTGGGCGCTGATCACCCTGTACATCTGGGCCGGTCCTCACCACCTGCACTACACCGCTCTGCCGGACTGGGCTCAGTCCCTGGGCATGGCCATGTCGATCATCCTGCTGGCACCAAGCTGGGGCGGCATGATCAACGGCATGATGACCTTGTCGGGCGCCTGGCATAAGCTGCGCACCGACCCGATCCTGCGGTTCCTGGTGGTGTCCCTGGCGTTCTACGGCATGTCGACCTTCGAAGGGCCGATGATGGCGATCAAGACCGTCAACTCGCTGTCGCACTACACCGACTGGACCATCGGCCACGTACACGCCGGCGCGCTGGGCTGGGTTGCGATGATCTCGATCGGCGCGATCTACCACATGATCCCGAAACTGTTCGGTCGCGCGCAGATGCACAGCATCGGCCTGATCAACACGCACTTCTGGCTCGCGACCATCGGTACCGTGCTGTACATCGCTTCGATGTGGGTCAACGGCATCACCCAGGGCCTGATGTGGCGTGCAATCAACGACGACGGCACCCTCACCTACTCCTTCGTCGAAGCACTGCAGGCCAGCCACCCTGGCTTCATCGTGCGTGCCCTGGGCGGTGCGTTCTTCGCCGCCGGCATGCTGTTCATGGCCTACAACGTATGGCGTACCGTACGTGCCTCGAACCCGGCAGAAGCTGAAGCTGCCGAACAGATTGCTGTAGTTGGAGCTCACTGATGAAGCATGAAGCAGTCGAGAAGAACATTGGCCTGCTGGCCTTCTTCATGGTTATCGCCGTCAGTGTCGGCGGCCTGACCCAGATCGTTCCGCTGTTTTTCCAGGACGTCACCAACAAGCCGGTCGAGGGCATGAAGCCCCGCCCGGCCCTGGAACTGGAAGGCCGCGACGTCTACATCGCCAACGGTTGCGTCAGCTGCCACTCGCAGATGATCCGCCCGTTCCGTGCTGAAACCGAACGTTACGGCCACTACTCGGTCGCCGGTGAAAGCGTGTGGGACCACCCGTTCCTGTGGGGTTCCAAGCGTACCGGTCCGGACCTGGCCCGTGTCGGCGGTCGTTACTCCGATGACTGGCAGCGTGCGCATTTGTACAACCCGCGCAACGTGGTGCCTGAGTCGAAAATGCCGGCCTACCCGTTCCTCGTGGAAAACAAGCTCGACGGCAAGGAAACCGCGAAGAAAATGGAAGTCTTGCGCACGCTCGGCGTCCCTTACACCGACGAAGACATCGCCGGTGCACAGGATGCCGTGAAGGGCAAAACCGAAATGGACGCGCTGGTGGCCTATCTGCAAGGCCTGGGCACCATCATCAAAAGCAAACGGTGATCTAAATGGATATCGGGATGATTCGTGGCCTGGGCACCGTCGTCGTGATGGTGGCCTTCGTCGGTCTGGCGTTGTGGGTATTCAGTCCCAAGCGCAAGTCGGAGTTCGAAGACGCGACCTTGCTGCCTTTTGCGGATGATCCCGAAGCCATCAAGCACGTCGAGCAAGCTTCTAGGAGTAACAAAGAATGACTACATTCTGGAGTCTGTATGTCACAGTCCTCAGTCTCGGTACGATCTTTTCCCTGACCTGGCTGCTGCTGTCGACCCGTAAGGGCCAGCGCAGCGAGGCGACCGAAGAGACGGTCGGCCACTCCTTCGACGGGATCGAGGAGTACGACAACCCCCTGCCGAAATGGTGGTTCATGCTGTTCGTGGGCACCATCATCTTCGCCCTGGGCTACCTGGTGCTGTACCCGGGCCTGGGCAACTGGAAAGGCCTGCTGCCGGGTTACAACTACCTGGATAACGAGAAGCAGACCGCGTTTGCCAACGGCCAGACCGGCTGGACCGGCGTTCACGAGTGGGAAAAGGAAATGGCCCGCTCGGACGCCAAGTTCGGTCCGATCTTCGCCAAGTTCGCTTCCATGCCGATCGAAGAGGTGGCAAAGGATCCACAGGCCCTGAAAATGGGCGGCCGCCTGTTCGCCTCCAACTGCTCGGTCTGCCACGGTTCCGACGCCAAGGGTGCCTATGGCTTCCCTAACCTGACCGACGCCGACTGGCGCTGGGGCGGCGAAGCGGAAACCATCAAGACCACCATCATGGGCGGCCGTCACGCGGTGATGCCGGCGTGGGCTGAAGTGATCGGCGAGCAAGGCGTTGCGGACGTTGCCGCTTTCGTCCTGACCAACCTCGATGGCCGCAAGCTGCCGGAAAACACCAAGGCCGACCCGGTTGCCGGGCAGAAACTGTTCGCGGCCAACTGCGTGGCGTGCCACGGTCCGGAAGGTAAAGGCACCCCGGCGATGGGCGCACCCGACCTGACCCACCCGGCCGCGTTCATCTACGGTTCGAGCTTCGCGCAACTGCAGCAGACCATCCGTTACGGCCGCCAGGGCCAGATGCCTGCGCAAGAGCAGATGCAGGGCAACGACAAGGTTCACCTGCTGGCCGCTTACGTCTACAGCCTCTCGCATGGCGAGAAGGCTCCGGTGGCGGACGCCCAGTAAGGCAAACGCTTGATGCAACAAAAAACGGCCCCGCCAATGTGAATTGGCGGGGCCGTTTCTATTGTGGCTTACGCTAGTCTATAGATGCCCGCGACTCATTCTGGCAGCAATGGGCAACGGCGACCCAAGCGTATTCAATGCCTGCATGAACCTGGGAGAGACTCATGCACGCCCGGCAGCTTATGGAAGGCGACCGCCGCCCAAGGAGTCCAGGCCACCCGTTCCGCGCTTGTTGTCAGCAGCAATCCCCCTGGGGCGGGCTTTATCGATAGAAGACTCAATCGTGTGAGTCGGGGTACTGGACGTCGCCTGAGGAGCTGGAGCCGTGCAACCGGTCACAGGTTTCGGCTCCGGGGTGACTTGTGGCTCGGCAGCGGGGATTTGCACAGCGGTGGGTTCATCTTCATGATGGGTCATGGTTACTTTTCCTTAAGTAAATTATTGAATGTTCAAGCTGCGACCTGGCTACTGTCGCCGATCCAAAGTACGCATTTCATATTGACGATGCCATCCAGCATTGTTCTCAAACTATTACCCGGACCATAAGCCCTGAAATCGTCCAGGGGTGGATAAAGGGCAATAGCGAATTGTCTATAGTCAAGTGACCTGCATCATGTTTTGTTACATTCGCTACACCATTGTTGATTTTTCCCCAACGCGACCAAAGGTCGCACCCTTGAGCTAGAGCGACAGGCGTATCATTGGGCCACTGCGACACCTCTTTTTGACCGCGGTCGGCACGTACTGACCGAGGCATTTTTCCACTGCCGTGGGATGCAATGATGAGCAACCAGATTCCGGTACACGACGTCACTCCACCCGCCAAGAACGCGAACAACAGCGTCGACCTCTACGCCTCCAGGGAAAAAATCTACACCCGTGCCTTTACCGGCATTTTCCGCAACCTGCGAATGGCAGGCGGTGCCGCGCTGTTCCTGTTGTATTTCGGTACGGTGTGGCTCAACTGGGGCGGGCACCAGGCCGTCTGGTGGAACCTGCCTGAGCGCAAGTTCTTCATCTTCGGTGCCACCTTCTGGCCCCAGGATTTCATCCTGCTGTCCGGCATGCTGATCATCGCCGCCTTCGGCCTGTTCTTCATCACGGTGTACGCCGGCCGGGTCTGGTGCGGATACACCTGCCCGCAGAGCGTGTGGACCTGGATCTTCATGTGGTGTGAAAAGGTCACCGAAGGCGACCGCAACCAGCGCATCAAACTCGACAAGGCGCCGATGAGCGCCAACAAGTTCCTGCGCAAATTCAGCAAGCACAGCCTGTGGCTGTTGATCGGTTTCGTGACAGGCATGACTTTCGTTGGCTACTTCTCGCCGATTCGCGAACTGGTGATTCAGTTCTTCACCGGCGAGGCGGATGGCTGGTCGTATTTCTGGGTCGGTTTCTTCACCCTCGCCACCTACGGCAACGCCGGCTGGCTGCGCGAGCAAGTGTGCATCTACATGTGCCCGTACGCACGCTTCCAGAGCGTGATGTTCGACAAGGACACGCTGATCGTCTCCTACGACCCGCGCCGTGGCGAAAGCCGTGGCCCGCGCAAGAAAGGCATCGACTACAAGGCCCAGGGCCTGGGCGACTGCATCGACTGCACCATGTGTGTCCAGGTCTGCCCGACCGGGATCGACATCCGCGACGGCCTGCAGATCGAGTGCATTGGCTGCGCGGCGTGCATCGATGCCTGCGACGCGATCATGGACAAGATGGAGTACCCGCGTGGCCTGATCAGCTATACCACCGAGCACAACCTGTCCGGGCAGAAAACCCATAAGCTGCGCCCGCGCCTGATTGGCTATGCCGTGGTGCTGATGGCGATGATCGGCGTGCTGGTGACTGCATTCTTCATGCGTTCACTGGTCGGTTTCGACGTCAGCAAGGACCGCGTGCTGTACCGTGAGAATGCCGAAGGCCGGATCGAGAACGTCTACAGCCTGAAGATCATGAACAAGGACCAGCGCGACCACAGCTATGTGCTCGAGGCCACCGGCCTGCCGGACCTCAAGCTGCAAGGCCGGCGTGAGATCAAGGTGGCGGCCGGCGACATCATCAGCCAGCCGGTCGAACTGTCGGTGGCCCCGGAACAATTGCCGTCGAGCACCAACGAGGTGAAATTCATCCTCAAGGACGCCGATGACGCCAGCATCCACGTTGAAGCCAAGAGCCGATTCATCGGCCCACAAAATCGTTGAGAGAAGTGATCATGCCCGCAGCAACTGCCGCAAGTCCCTGGTACAAGCACCTTTGGCCGTGGATCATCATCGGGATCCTGGCCTGCTCGGTGACCCTGACCTTGTCCATGGTGACCATCGCGGTGAAAAACCCGGACAACCTGGTCAACGACAACTACTACGAGGCTGGCAAAGGCATCAACCGTTCGCTCGACCGTGAACTGCTGGCGCAGACCCTGTTGATGCGCGCCAGCATTCACCTGGATGACGTGACCGGTGAAGTCGACCTGCGCCTGAGCGGCAACAGCCAGCCGGCGACGCTTGAGCTGAACCTGATCTCGCCGACGCAACCGGAGAAGGACCGCAAGATCACCCTCACCCGCAGCGATACCGAACAGGGCCGCTATATCGGCCAACTGAGCGACAAGATCGAAGGCCGCCGCTTCATCGAATTGCTCGGCAGCCAGGATGACCACATCTGGCGCATGTTCGAGGAAGAACTGGTCAACCACGACAAAGAGCTGCTGCTGGGTGACGAGCCGCTGCAAGGCGCGGAAGACCTGAAGAAATAGAAAGCCGCGCTTCGCGCTTCAATGTAGGAGCTGCCGCAGGCTGCGATCTTTTGATCTTGCTTGTTAAGATCAAAAGATCGCAGCCTCGTTTCACTCGTCAGCTCCTACAGGGATAGCGCCCTCCCCGGACAATTTTGAATGACCACCCCAACCCCCTGCTACCACTGCGCCCTGCCCGTCCCGGCCGGCAGCCGCTTCACCGCCGCCGTGCTCGGGGAGTCCCGCGAATTCTGCTGCCCGGGCTGCCAGGCCGTGGCCGAGGCCATTGTCGCCGGCGGGTTGGAGAGCTATTACCAGCATCGCAGCGAAGCCTCGGCCAACCCCGAAGCACTGCCGGTGCAATTGGTCGATGAACTGGCGCTGTACGACCGCGCCGACGTGCAGCAACCCTTCGTTCGCCACGAAGGCGAACTGGCCGAAACCACCCTGCTGATCGAAGGCATCAGTTGCGCCGCCTGCGGCTGGTTGATCGAGAAACACCTGCGCACCTTGCCGGCCGTTGCCGAAGCACGCCTGAACCTGTCCAACCATCGCCTGCACGTGCGCTGGACCGACGCGCAATTGCCACTGAGCCGGGTGCTCGCCGAGCTGCGCCACATCGGCTACGCCGCCCACCCCTACCAGGCCGACCGCGCCAGCGAACAACTGGCCAGCGAGAACCGCCTGGCCCTGCGCCAGCTCGGCGTGGCCGGGCTGCTGTGGTTCCAGGCGATGATGGCGACCATGGCCACCTGGCCGGAATTCAACATCGACCTCAGCCCCGAGCTGCACACCATCCTGCGCTGGGTCGCGCTGTTCCTGACCACGCCGATCGTGTTCTACAGTTGTGCGCCGTTCTTCAAGGGCGCCATGCGCGACCTGCGCACCCGGCACCTGACCATGGACGTTTCGGTGTCGCTGGCCATTGGCAGCGCCTACATCGCCGGGATCTGGACCTCGATCACCGGAGTCGGCGAGCTGTATTTCGATGCCGTCGGCATGTTTGCGCTGTTTCTGCTGGCCGGGCGCTACCTGGAACGGCGCGCCCGGGAACGCACCGCCGCCGCGACCGCGCAACTGGTCAATCTATTGCCCGCTTCATGCCTGCGCCTGGGTGGCGACGGCCAGAGCGAGCGCATCCTGCTCAGCGAACTGCGGGTCGGCGATCAGGTGCTGGTGCATCCGGGGGCGATCCTGCCGGCCGACGGCAAGATCCTCGACGGCCAGTCATGCATCGACGAGTCGCTGCTGACTGGCGAATACCTTCCGCAGCCACGCACCCCGGGCGACGCCGTCACCGCCGGTACACTGAATGTGGAAGGCCCGTTGACCGTCGAAGTCCTGGCCCTGGGTCAGGACACCCGCCTCTCGGCCATCGTGCGCCTGCTCGACCGCGCCCAGGCGGAAAAACCGCGCCTGGCGGAAATTGCCGATCGCGCCGCGCAATGGTTCCTGCTGCTGTCGTTGATCGCCGCCGCCGCCATCGGCCTGCTGTGGTGGGAGCTGGACCCTTCGCGGGCCTTCTGGATCGTGCTGGCGATGCTGGTCGCGACCTGCCCCTGCGCCCTGTCCCTGGCCACGCCGACCGCCCTCACCGCTGCCACCGGCACCCTGCACAAGCTGGGTTTGCTGTTGACCCGCGGCCATGTGCTGGAAGGATTGAACCAGATCGACACGGTGATTTTCGACAAGACTGGCACCCTCACCGAAGGTCGCCTGGCGCTGCGCTCGATCCGCCCCCTCGGCACTCTCGACAGCGACCAGTGCCTGAGTCTCGCCGCGGCCCTGGAGAACCGTTCCGAACACCCGATTGCCCGCGCTTTTGGTCGCGCGCCGCTGGCCGCCGAGGACGTTCACAGCATGCCGGGGCTTGGCCTCGAAGGGCAGGTCGGCGCGCAACGCTTGCGCATCGGCCAGCCCGGTTTTGTCTGCGCACTCAGCGGCGCTGCCGTGCCGGCCATTCCGGACGAAGCCGGCCAATGGCTGCTGCTCGGCGATAGCCAGGGGCCGCTGGCGTGGCTGGTGCTCGACGACCGTCTGCGCGCCGATGCCCCTGCCCTGCTCGCCGCCTGCAAGGCACGCGGCTGGCGCACCCTGTTGCTGTCCGGCGACAGCTCGCCGATGGTCGCCAGTGTCGCGGCCGAGTTGGGTATCGACGAGGCCCGGGGCGGCCTGCGCCCGGACGATAAACTGCAGGTCCTGCAACAACTGCACAGGGAAGGCCGCAAGGTGCTGATGCTCGGTGACGGGGTCAACGATGTTCCCGTCTTGGCCGCCGCCGATATCAGCGTGGCCATGGGCTCGGCCACGGACCTGGCGAAAACCAGCGCCGACGCCGTGCTCCTGTCCAACCGCCTCGATGCCCTGGTGCAAGCCTTCAGCCTGGCACGGCGCACCCGTCGGGTGATCATCGAGAACTTGCTGTGGGCGGGACTGTACAATGGCCTCATGTTGCCGTTCGCCGCCCTCGGCTGGATCACGCCTGTGTGGGCCGCGGTCGGCATGTCGATCAGTTCGTTGACCGTGGTGCTCAACGCCCTGCGCCTGACTCGCCTGCCGAGCGCGCCGACTGCCCGCACCACGCCAGCAACCCGCCCGCTGCCGGCCTGAGCCGCGCGGGCATGGAGTCCAGATGCCAGCTCTCTACGTGATGATTCCCGCCGCGCTGTTGATCGTGGCCATCGCCGTCTACATCTTCTTCTGGGCGGTCGACAGCGGTCAGTACGACGACCTCGACGGCCCGGCCCACAGCATCCTGTTCGACGACCAGGACCCGAACCACACCGCGGCGGTCGACGAGGCCAGCGGCCAGCCGCCCAAACCCGACGACAAGGCGCCGCCCCATGCTTGAATTGGCACCGCTGCTGGTGTCGGCGCTCATCCTCGGCCTGCTCGGTGGCGGGCATTGCCTGGGCATGTGCGGCGGCTTGATGGGCGCATTGACGCTGGCTATCCCCAAGGAGCAACGCAGCCGCCGCTTTCGCCTGCTGCTGGCCTACAACCTGGGGCGCATCCTCAGCTACGCCGCCGCCGGCCTGTTGATCGGCCTGGCCGGCTGGGCGGTGGCCAACAGTCCCGCGGCGATGTTCATGCGTGTGCTCGCCGGCCTGCTGCTGATCGCCATGGGCCTGTACCTGGCCGGCTGGTGGAGCGGGCTGACGCGCATCGAAAGCCTCGGTCGCGGCCTGTGGCGGCATATCCAGCCGGTGGCCAACCGACTGCTGCCGGTGTCGAGCCTGCCCCGCGCGCTGCTGTTGGGCACGCTCTGGGGCTGGCTGCCGTGTGGCCTGGTCTACAGCACCTTGCTGTGGTCGGCCAGCCAGGGCAATGCGCTGGACAGTGCGCTGTTGATGTTGGCGTTTGGGCTGGGGACCTGGCCTGTTTTGCTCGCTACGGGGCTGGCGGCTGAACGGGTGACGGCGTTGTTGCGTAAACGCAGCGTGCGCATGGCGGGCGGGTTGTTGGTGATGTTGTTTGGGATCTGGACACTGCCGGGGCCGCATCAGCATTGGCTCATGGGGCATTAAAAGCATAAGATCGCAGCCTGCGGCAGCTCCTACATGGGATGGCATTACACCTGTAGGAGCTGCCGAAGGCTGCGATCTTTTGATCTTGATCCTCCTTGATGCAAATCAAGATGCCCCACCCCGCCCTCGCATAAAGTGGCTGACACTGCCAGCCTATCCGGGGGAATGCCCGCATGATGCTCGACGCCATTCGTTGGGACACCGATCTGATCCGCCGTTATGACCTGGCGGGACCGCGCTACACCTCCTACCCGACCGCCGTGCAATTCCACAGCCAGATCAGCCCGTTCGACCTGCTGCATGCCCTGCGCGACAGCCGCAAGGCCGCGCGCCCGTTGTCGCTGTACGTGCACGTGCCGTTCTGCGCGAACATCTGCTACTACTGCGCCTGCAATAAGGTCATCACCAAGGATCGCGGCCGCGCACTGCCTTACCTGCAGCGCCTGGAACAGGAGATCCAGTTGATCGCCTGCCACCTCGACCCGACACAAAAAGTCGAGCAGCTGCACTTTGGCGGCGGCACACCGACCTTCCTCAGCCACGACGAGTTGCGCCAGTTGATGGCCCACCTGCGCAAACACTTCAATCTGCTGGACGATGATTCCGGCGACTACGGCATCGAAATCGACCCCCGCGAAGCCGACTGGTCGACCATGGGCCTACTGCGCGAACTGGGTTTCAATCGGGTCAGCATCGGCCTGCAAGACCTTGACCCGGCCGTGCAGCGCGCGGTCAACCGCCTGCAGAGCCTGGAGGAAACCCGCGCAGTGATCGACGCCGCCCGCACCCTGCAGTTTCGCTCGATCAACATCGACCTGATCTACGGGCTGCCCAAGCAGACCCCGGAGAACTTTGCGCGCACCGTCGACGAAGTCATCAGCCTGCAACCGGACCGGCTCTCGGTGTTCAACTACGCACACCTGCCGGAACGCTTCATGCCGCAACGGCGGATCAACAGCAACGAGCTGCCGACTCCCGCGCAAAAACTGCAAATGCTTCAGGGCACCATCGTGCAACTGACCGCCGCCGGCTACCGCTACATCGGCATGGACCACTTCGCGCTGCCCGACGATGAACTGGCGATTGCCCAGGAGGAAGGGACCCTGCAACGCAACTTCCAGGGCTACACCACCCACGGCCATTGCGACTTGATTGGCCTGGGTGTGTCGGCGATCAGTCAGATCGGCGACCTGTACTGCCAGAACAGCAGCGACCTGAATCGATACCAGAACGCCCTGGCCTCGTCACAACTGGCCACCAGCCGTGGCCTGCTGTGCAACGCCGATGACCGACTGCGCCGCGCCGTAATTCAGCAGCTGATCTGCAATTTCAGCCTGGAATTCGCCCAGATCGAACAGGCCTTCAATATCGATTTTCAAGGTTATTTCGCCGAACTTTGGCCGCAATTGCAGTGCATGGCCAAGGATGGCCTGATTGAGTTCGATAGCGAACGCATCACGGTATTGCCGGCAGGCCGCCTGCTGGTGCGCTCGGTGTGCATGGTGTTCGATGCCTACCTTGCGCAACACAGTCAGCAAAGGTTTTCCCGGGTGATCTAGATCCCTGCGACAAATCCGCCGCGTGCTGGCCTCAATGTCCTACAGTGGGTTACCCTTACAGCTTATGTGTGTTTTCCCACAAGGATTGAAGAAATGTCCGAGCCAGTAAAATTGCGCGCTCACACCCAGGCACATTGCAAGGATTGCAGTCTGGCCCCGCTGTGTTTGCCACTTTCTCTGAATCTGGAAGATATGGATGCGCTGGACGAAATCGTCAAACGGGGACGCCCTCTGAAAAAGGGCGAGTTTCTGTTCCGCCAAGGCGACCGGTTCGACTCGGTCTACGCCGTGCGCTCCGGCGCCCTGAAGACCTTCAACCTGAGCGATGGCGGCGAAGAACAGCTCACCGGCTTCCACTTGCCGAGCGAACTGGTCGGGCTATCGGGCATGGACACCGAAAAGCATCCGGTGTCGGCACAGGCGCTGGAAACCACCTCGGTGTGTGAAATCCCCTTCGAACGTCTCGACGAACTGGCCCTGCAACTGCCGCAGTTGCGTCGTCAGCTGATGCGCGTGATGAGCCGCGAGATTCGCGACGATCAACAGATGATGCTGCTGCTGTCGAAAAAGACCGCCGACGAGCGCATCGCCACCTTCCTGGTCAACCTGTCGGCGCGCTTCCGCGCCCGGGGTTTCTCGGCCAATCAGTTCCGCCTGAGCATGTCGCGCAATGAAATCGGCAACTACCTGGGCCTGGCGGTGGAGACCGTGTCGCGGGTGTTCACGCGCTTCCAGCAGAACGAACTGATCGCCGCCGAAGGCAAGGAAATCCGCATCCTTGACCCGATCCAGCTGTGCGCCCTGGCCGGTGGCTCCCTCGAAGGCTGATTCGGCCGATCGCGGCTGAGCGAAACGGTTCAGCCGCCGTTATACTGTGTCGTTTGCAGCCTGCCAGGACATCTTCGATGGTCTTCGACTCCTTCGACATCAAATCCTTCATCCGCCCCGTGATCGACTTTCCCAAGCCCGGCGTGATCTTTCGCGACATCACCCCGCTCTTCCAGTCGCCCACGGCCCTGCGCCTGGTGATGGACAGTTTCGCCCACCGCTATGTCGAGGCGGATTTCACTCATATCGGCGCCATGGACGCCCGGGGTTTCCTGATCGGTTCGGTGCTGGCCTATCAGCTGAACAAGCCGCTGGTGCTGTTTCGCAAGCAAGGCAAGTTGCCAGCCGACGTCCTGGCCGAAGGCTATGCGACGGAGTACGGCGAAGCGTTTCTTGAAGTGCACGCCGACAGCCTGTGCGAAGGCGATTCGGTGGTGATGTTCGACGACCTGATCGCCACCGGCGGCACCCTGATTGCAGCGGCGAACCTGGTTCGGCGCATGGGTGCGCGGGTTCATGAAGCGGCGGCGATCATTGATTTGCCGGAGCTGGGCGGGTCGCAGCGCCTGGAAGACATGGGGATTCCTACTTTTTGCCTGACGCAGTTTGCTCTTACCGATAAGTAAGCGGCGACTGTACTGACGCTATCGCCGGCAGGCCAGCTCCCACAGGGTTCTGTGTCATGCGCAGGATTTGCGTACGGCGTAGATCCTTGTGGGAGCTGGCCTGCCGGCGATGACGTGAGTCGCTACACAGCAAGCCTCAGAGTCCCATCTGCTTGCTGATGATCTCGTTCATCACTTCCCGCGTCCCCCCGCCAATCGAAAGAATCCGGTTATCCCGGTACAACCGCTCCACCAGGCTCTCGCGCATGTAACCCAGGCCACCGAGGATCTGCACGGCATCGTGGGTGATCCGGTCTGCGGTATCCGTGGCAAAATTCTTGGCCATGGAAATCTCCTTGATCACGCTCTTGCCCGCCGCCATCTTCGCCGCCTGCCGGTAGGTGAATTCCCTTGAGACTTCGAGTGCCGTGGCCATCTCCGCCAGACGATGCTTGATCACCTGGAACTTGCCGATCGGCTTGCCAAAGGCTTCACGCTCGCGCGCCCACTTGAGGCTCTCCTCCAGGGCAAGCTGCGCAGTCATGTTGGCCATCAAGGCCAAGGCCAGGCGTTCGTTCTGGAAATTGCCCATGATGCAGGCAAAACCCATGTTTTCGCTGCCGATCAGATTGCCTACGGGCACTTGGCAATCATCGAAGAACAGCTCGGCTGTGTCCGACGCCCACCAGCCCATTTTCTTCAATGGCCGTCCGACGGTAAAACCCGGTGTACCCTTTTCGATTAGCAACAGGCTGATGCCGGAAAAACCCGGCTCGCCGGTGCGCACCGCGACGGTGTAGAAATCCGCGCGCACACCGCTGGTGATGAAGGTTTTACTACCGCTGACCCGGTAGAAGTCGCCCTCACGCACGGCGCGGGTTTGCAGGTTGGCGACGTCGGACCCGCCGCCGGGTTCGGTGACGGCCAGGGCGCTGATTTTCTCGCCGGACAGCACCTGTGGCACGACCCGGTCACGGATTTGCGGCCTGGCCCACTTGAGAATCGGCGGCAAGCCGATGTCCAGCGACCCCAGCCCCGCCACCAGGCCTCCGGAGCCACAGCGCATCAGTTCTTCGCTGGCGGCGATCTTGGCAAACACATCGCCCTCGTGGCTGCCACCCAGGCTCTGTGGATAACCGATGCCGAGAATGCCCGCGGCGCCGGCTTTCACGTAAAGCTCTCGGGGAAAGCTTTCGGCTTCTTCCCACCGGTCGATGTCCGGCAGGATCTCGCGCTCGACGAAGCGTCTTACGCTGTCGCGGACCATTTGGTGGCTGGGGTCGAAGTATTCCTCGAAGGCAGGCATCGGCGAACTCCACTGAAGGGTTCAGCGAAGTTAACCGAGCGCTTGCTTGGTTTTCAACAGGATTGTGTGAATCAGCGGGACCGAGGCGCCTGCATCGCCAGCAAGCCGGCTCCTACAGGGGTTCTGTAGGCACCGCTAATGCCATGTGGGAGCGGGCTTGCTCGCGAAGGCGTCAGTAAAAACACCACACAACTTAGAGGGAAATCGGCTTACGCCCCGCAAACGAATGCGCCAGCGTCCCGCCATCCACCAACTCCAGCTCGCCTCCCAACGGCACGCCATGGGCGATGCGCGACGCGATCAGGCCTTTGCTGCTGAGCAACTGGGCGATGTAGTGCGCGGTGGCTTCACCTTCCACCGTCGGGTTGGTGGCGAGGATGACTTCAGTGAACGTGCCCGCCTCCTCGATCCGCGCCATCAACTGCGGAATGCCGATCGCCTCCGGGCCCAGACCGTCAAGCGGCGACAGGTGGCCCTTGAGCACGAAGTAGCGGCCACGGAAACCGGTCTGCTCCACGGCGTAGACGTCCATCGGCCCTTCCACCACGCAGAGCAAGGTGTCGTCGCGCCGGGTATCGGCGCATTGCGGGCAGAGGTCGTCTTCGGTCAGGGTGCGGCACAGACGGCAGTGACCGACCCCGTCCATGGCCTGGCTCAGGGCCAGTGCCAGGCGCGAGCCACCACTGCGATCACGCTCGAGCAACTGCAACGCCATGCGCTGGGCGGTTTTCTGACCCACACCTGGCAAAACTCGCAGGGCGTCGATCAGTTGGCGAATCAAAGGGCTGAAGCTCATGGGGAAAAGTCCGACGAAAACAACGAGACGCGGTTTATACCCGCGCCTCCGTTGAGCGTCAATTATTGCGCTGGCGCCACCCGTACCACCAACTTGCCGAAGTTGCGGCCTTCGAGCAGGCCGATGAACGCATCAGGCGCATTCTCCAGGCCATCGACCACGTCTTCGCGGAACTTCACCTTGCCATCGCGCACCCACGACGCCATCGCGCTGATGAATTCCGGCTGGCGATCACCGTAATCGTCGAACACGATGAAACCCTGGATCCGTACGCGCTTGGTCAGCAACGTGCGCTGCAACAGCGGCAGGCGATCCGGGCCGCTCGGTGCTTCGCTGGCGTTGTAGGACGCAATCAGGCCACAGAGCGGAATCCGCGCCTTGGGGTTGAGCAACGGCACCACAGCGTCGAACACCTTGCCACCGACGTTCTCGTAATAGATATCGATGCCCTTGGGGCACGCCTGCGCCAGCTCGTCGACGAAGTCCGGGCTCTTGTGGTCGACGCAGGCATCGAAGCCCAGTTCTTCAACCACATAGCGGCATTTTTCCGCCCCACCGGCCACGCCGACCACGCGCAGGCCCTTGATCTTCGCCACTTGCCCAACCACCGAACCGACTGCGCCGGATGCCGCCGCGACCACCAGGGTCTCGCCTTCCTTTGGCTGGCCGATGTCCATCAAGCCCATGTAGGCGGTCATGCCCGGCATGCCGAGTACACCCAGGGCCATGGACGGGCTGGGCAGACCCGACGGTACCGGGATGATACTGCGACCGTCGTTGATGCTGTGGCTCTGCCACCCCGTGGCGCCCACCACCAGATCCCCTTCATGAAACTTGGGATGGCGCGAACGCTCGACCCGGCTGACCGCACCGCCGGTCATCACGTCGCCGATTTCCACCGGCGCGGCGTAGGACGGCGCATCACTCATGCGCCCACGCATGTAGGGATCCAGCGACAGGTAAAGGGTCTTGAGCAGCACCTGACCCTCTTCCAGATCGGGGAGCGCGACGCGCTCCATGCGGAAGTTTTCCGGTGTTGGCGCGCCGACCGGGCGCGAAGCCAGGACGATTCGTTGGTTGAGGGTCATGGGGTCGGACATGGCAGCGTCTCCTTTCGATGAATTCGGGGGTATAGGGAGCAGACCTTTGTGGCGGTATGGCGTTCGATGTTTATTCAGTTGGACCGAGGGGACTTTATCGCCAGCAGGCTGGCTCCCACAGGGATCACTTCGATCCTGTGGGAGCCAGCCTGCTGGCGATAGCGCCCGGGCAGACACCTCACTTCTTCCTGCCAGAAACAAAAATGCCAGGCGCTATGCCTGGCATTTTTTGTAACTCATCTGAGGCCTGAAGGCGAATCAGAATGGCAGTTTCATGCCCGGTGGCAGTTGCATGCCAGCGGTCATGCTGCCCATTTTGTCCTGGCTGTTGGCTTCGATCTTGCGCACGGCGTCGTTGACGGCCGCAGCGAACACCGCTTCCAGCATTTCCTTGTCATCTTCGCTCAGGCCTTCGACCAGGCTTGGGTCGATGGTCACGCGCTTGACGTCGTGACGACCGGTCATCACCACGGTGACCATGTCGCCACCGGCTTTACCGGTGACTTCGGCGTTGGCCAGCTCTTCCTGCATCTTGGCCATTTTTTCCTGCATCTGCTGTGCCTGCTTCATCAGGCCGGCCATGCCACCTTTCATCATGGGAATCACCTCAAAAGTACTTGGATTAAAACGGCGCCCCGCCCGTTCGGGCGAGCGCCTTCAGTTATTAGCCCTGACTGACCAGGGCCTCGACAGGTTCAATAGTATCGTTACGGATGACCGCACCGAACTGCTGCATCATTTGCTGGATGAACGGATCACCATGGATTGACTCCTCGGCCTCGCGCTGACGGTCGGCACGCCGACGGGACGCCGCCTGGGCCGGGGTTTCCTGCTCGGGCTTGATCAGCTCCATGGCTAGGGTCAGGGTGCGCCCGTGATACTGGTTCAACGCTTCGTTGAGGCGCCGCTGTTGCGTGGCGTTGAACAAGGCGCTGTGGGCCGGGTCCAGGTGCAGCAACCAATTGTCGCCATCGACGGCGATCAGCGTGCAGTTGGCGGCGATGCTGCCGGTCATGCCGGAGATCGGCAGGTTCGGGAACAGCTCCAGCCATTGCAGGGCCAGGCCGGTGGCCGGTGCTGCGGCAGGCTCCGGCTCGGGTTCTGCGGCCGGCTCGGCGGCGTGCTCGCTGGCCAACTCGTCGAGGTAGCTGTAGGCCGAGTCCATGTCTGGCTCGATGTAATCTTCGTCCAGCGGCGGCTCGTCATCCAGGTCCATGCCCGGCGTGGCAGCATCGACTTCGGCCACCGACGGCTCTGGAATGGGCGCGGCGGCCCACTCCGGCGCGTCCGGCACCACGCTGTCCGGCGTCGGCAGTGGCATCGGCGGCAACTCGGGCTGCTCGCTGGCGGTTTCCAGCACCGGCTCGACGGCTGGCTGCTGAACGACTTCCGGCTCGACCGGGTCATTCCACGGCAGGTCGACCACTTCTTCGACCACGACCGCCTCGACCACCGGCTCAGGCACCGGCTCAGGCGCTACAACGGGAGCAACCGGCGCAGGTGCCGCAGCCACGGCTGCAACGGGTACAGCGGTTACAGGCGCAACGACCGGCGTGGCAGCCACTGATTTGGCGGAATCAACCGTGGCCTGGCTGATCCCCACTGTCTTTAGCGGTTGCCTCGGCGCGTCCGCAGTATCGGCGGGGCGGAACGCCAGCATGCGCAACAGCACCATTTCAAAGCCGCCACGGGGGTCTGGCGCCAGCGGCAGGTCGCGGCGGCCGATCAAGCCCATCTGGTAATAGAACTGCACGTCTTCGGCCGGCAAGGCCTGGGCCAGGGCCAGCACCCGGTCGCGGTCGCCGTGACCGTTGTCGACGCCTTCAGGCAAGGCCTGGGCAATGGCGACACGGTGCAGCACATTGAGGATTTCCGAGAGCACGCCGTTCCAGTCCGGGCCCTGTTCAGCCAGGTGGCGGACCGCTTCGAGCAAGGCCTTGGCGTCGCCTTCGATCAACGCATGCAACACGTCATAGACCTGACCATGATCGAGGGTACCAAGCATCGCCCGCACGTCAGCGGCCATGACCTTGCCTTCACCGAAGGCGATCGCCTGGTCGGTGAGGCTCATGGCATCGCGCATCGAACCGTCGGCGGCACGACCGAGCAACCACAGCGCGTCGTCTTCGAACGGTACGTTCTCGACGCTCAGCACATGGCTCAAATGCTCGACGACCCGCTCCGGGGTCATGTTCTTCAGGGAGAACTGCAGGCAACGGGAAAGAATCGTTGCAGGAAGTTTCTGCGGGTCGGTGGTGGCCAGGATGAACTTGACGTAGGGCGGCGGCTCTTCGAGGGTTTTCAACAGCGCATTGAAGGAATGGCTGGAAAGCATGTGCACTTCGTCGATCAGGTAGACCTTGAAGCGCCCGCGGCTAGGGGCGTACTGCACGTTGTCGAGCAGCTCGCGGGTGTCCTCGACCTTGGTGCGGCTGGCGGCGTCGATCTCGATCAGGTCGACGAAGCGCCCTTCATCGATCTCGCGGCACACCGAACACTCGCCACAAGGCGTTGAAGTGATACCTGTTTCACAGTTCAGGCATTTGGCGATGATCCGCGCAATGGTGGTCTTGCCGACCCCGCGCGTACCGGTGAACAGGTACGCGTGGTGCAGCCGCTGGCTGTCCAAGGCATTGATCAGAGCCTTGAGCACATGGGTCTGGCCGACCATTTCGCGGAACGAGCGCGGACGCCATTTACGTGCAAGAACCTGATAACTCATCGAAAACCGTCGCAGCGAAGGAAGCAGAAGCGGCTAATGCTAGCGGAGCAAGGCACAAATTGCATCCGGTGCGCTCGTCTAATCTGGCTAAGCTGCTCTTTGGAAGGATTTATCGGAGCGTTTATGCGGCTGGGCTTGGGGGCACTGCTGTTGATCAGCCTGGACGGGGCGGCCGCTGACGCGCCGCTGCGCTTCGTGATACCTGACAGTTGGGCCATGCCGATGGTGCAGCTGGAACGTGGGCGGCCGACCCAGGGCATCCTGTATGACGTGATGCTCAGCCTCGCCACCCAGGTCGGCGTACCGGCGCAGTTTCACGTATTGCCCCGCGGTCGGGTGCAGAGCGCCATGGAGCATGGCGAGGTGGACATTCGCTGCTACGCCGCGCAGTCATGGACGCCGAACCAGTCCGGCGACTATATCTGGAGCATTCCGCTCTGGACGCAACCCGACTTGCTGATCAGCCAGTCCGGCGCTCCGACGTCAGTGAATCCGACTCACCTGGCCCATCAATCGATCGGCACGGTACTCGGCTACAGCTACCCGGCCCTGCAACCGCTGTTCGACGCCAACCGACTGCAGCGCGACGATGCACGCAACCAGGAACAAGTGCTGGAGAAGCTGCATGCCGGGCGCAACCGTTATGCGGTCAGCAACCAATGGACCCTGGACTGGTTCAACCAGCGATTGCTCCCCCAGCAGCAACTGCAAAGGGTGGCGCTGCTGCAGGAACAAAACGTCGGCTGCTATGTGCGCAATGATCCCAAGGTGCCGGTGCAGCGCATACTGCGCACCCTGCTGCGGATGAAGATGTCTGGGGAGATCGATGACATCATTCGGCTCTACATTGGCGGCAAGGCTGAAGCCAGGCCGTGACCGGTTGCCTGCGCCACCCGCCATTGCGCTGGCGCGACAAAACCGGCGACCCAGCCCGGCACATCGACGGCCGGCATCGGCTGCGCAATGAAATCCCCCTGGGCCACTTCGCAGCCAAGATGCAACAGCAGCTCACCGTGCTCGATACTTTCCACCCCCTCGGCGACCACCTGGCGACCAAATGCCCGGGCCAGGCCGATCACGGCCGTGGTCAAGGCCAGGTTATCACCGTCGTGAACAATGTCGCGCACAAAGGACTTGTCGATCTTGATGGTCTGGGTGCGCAGGCGCTTGAGGTAACTCAGGGATGAGTAGCCGGTGCCGAAATCCCCCAGGGAAAACTGCACCCCCAGCGCCTGGCAGGCCTGCAGGCACGCACTGACATGCTGGATGTTCTCGACTGCGACCGACTCGACGATCTCCAGGTCAAGGCGCTGCGGCGCGACCCGATCGTGCCGCGCCAACAGGTTTTGGAGCCGTTCCACGAAATCCGCCCGCTGAAAATGCCGCGCCGCAATATTGATGCTCACCGGCCAGTCATGCCCATCCTGTCGCCATAGATCCAACTGGGCCAACACCTGATCGACGACCCATTCACCGATATCGATGATCAGGTCTGTCTCTTCCACCTGGGGTAGAAATTCCCATGCGCGCACCAGGCCGTTTTGCGGATGCTCCCAGCGCAGCAATGCCTCGAAGCCGACGACCCGGCCACGGCGCATGTTGACCTTGGGCTGGAAATGCAGGCGCAGTTCGCCGTCCACCAGCGCCTGCCGTACCCGCTCGACCGTCTCGTGAGTCGCCTTGACCTCACGGTCGCGGGTCACGTCGAATATATGAAAGCGCTTGCGACCGCTCTGTTTGGCCACATACATGGCCTGGTCGGCATGCCGCAACAGGGTCCCGGCATCTTCGTTATCGTCAGGAAAGAGCGTGACGCCAATGCTGGCAAACACATGGATGTCCTTGCCATGCAGCGAAGACGGTACCGATATGGCTCCCAGCACCCGGTTCAGCGCCGCCCGCAGTTGCGGCAGATCGTGTACGTACCGCAACACCAGGACGAACTCGTCACCTGCCAGCCGCGCGACCACATCCTCGCCACGCACGATGTTGCGCAGGCGCTTGGCCACCTCCACCAGCAGCAGATCGCCCGTGGCATGTCCGTAGCCATCGTTGACCGCCTTGAAGCCGTCGAGATCGAGCATGCACACCGCCAGCGCAATGTTCTCCTGGCGGGAGAACTCCAGCGCCTGATCGAGCAGATCCGAGAGAAACGCACGATTGGGCAGCCCGGTGAGCACGTCATGGCCGACCCGCCATTGCAGGGAATGCAGGAGTTGCCGTTTTTCACTGATGTCGAACCGAATCGACAGATACCTCTCGACCCGCCCGGTGGCGCTATCGATCACCGGCACCATGGTGCTGTCGACCCAATACAGGCTGCCATCCTTGGCGCGATTGCAGATCTCGCCCTTCCAGATCTGACCCAGGGCGATGGTGCGCCACATCTCGACGAAAAATTCAGTGGCGTGCATACCGGAATTGAGCATGCGATGGTTTTGACCAAGCAATTCTTCACGGCTATAGCCGGACACTGCGCAAAACTGATCATTGACGTGGGTGATCCGGCCGCTCAGATCGGTCTCGGAAAAAATCGCGGCGGCATCCACCGCCCTGCGGTACTTCTCATCCATGAGTCAGGCTCGCTGTCGCTGGCGGTGGAACCCGTTCAAGGCAGCAACACCGATGCTGGTAATATTGTGCAAGAGCTCTCGCCGCCTTGCGTGAACGCGCACTAATGGCTTTTTCACATCGTTCCATAATCTGAAACAAGCGCATTCAATGTCGCATTCGCGCGGCAATTCTACGAAATACATCACATTTTGAAAAGCAAGGTGATGGATCATGCAGTTGTCTAATGCGAAAATCTATCGTTAAGTTCTTGATTCTAAATGGGAATTGAGCGATGCACATTTCAAGTTTGGGTCCAGCCATCCGGCGGTACCGCAAGGTCGCGGGGCTTACTCAGGCTGAACTAGGCGAAAAAACCGGTTTTGACCCCAAAACCATCAGCCGCTTCGAAACCGGCACCTATACCCCCAGCGTGGATGCACTGTTCATGTTTGCCAATGTGCTGGGGGTGAAGCTGAAAGCCTTTTTCGCCGACCTTGGCGATGAAGACGAACAGCGGGCGTATCTGTTCGATGTCATACATAAAGCCCCCCCAAAGGATCTGGGAAAGCTGATTGCAGCGGTTGACCAGGCCTTGTCCAAGCCTTAGAGCCAGAAAAGAACAAAGGAGACCGACGTGTCGCGCTCGACAGGTCGCCCTCCTTTTTCCATGTCGCAGGAAAATCACGGACGACAAAAAACCGCTATGGGCAGATGCCATGGCAGTACAGGAAAAATGGTTCGAGGCAGATAACGCGAGAGAGGGTCTCGCGGTTCGTTAAGGTGGTAACCCCACCAGCCACACCCCGGCACACAATGTCACCGCTGCGGCTGCTCCCTTCCAGGCCTGACCGGGTTCACGGCTGATCGTTGCGGGGGGACCGATGGGGTCACCATAACGACGCTCACCTGACGGCGAGCCGCGCCATTGTACCTATCTGAGACGAAGTTACAACCGTTCGAGCGGATTAAAAAAAATGAACTGGTTCAAGGACATGCAATACCCTTGAAAATCTCGTAGTGGGATCGAGATCCGACGCATGCCCCCCTGTAGGAGCTGGCTTGCCAGCGAAGGCGCCCTCAAGTTCGCCCAATCACTCACGACCGTACCCAATCTATTGTGGGAGCCGACCTGCCAGCGAAGGCAGCCTCAAGTTCGCCCAATCACTCACGACCGTACCCAATCTATTGTGGGAGCCGACCTGCCGGCGATGGTCGTTCAACGATAAAGCGTGTTAACTGGCTCACCCCGGCGCTCTTGCGTTTTTTGCTGGCAAGCCAGCACCTACACCTCCCAATCCGCCTTCGCAATCTGCAACCCATGCAACCCCTTGTACGCCGCACGCTCCGGCTGGCTCCACCCCTCGAGCAACGCATCATCCAGGCGATAGACCTCCACCCCCAGCGGCCGGCATACACTCAGCGGATCCTGCGCATCCGGCCCCCACATGGCCAGCGACAGATCGCCACCCGGACAGGTCGACAATGCACACAGCAAATCGATCTCGGCGAAAAACTCCAGGTAATCGCCCTTCTGCGCCGGGCAGGCCTTCATGAAGTACATGTCATCGTGGTTCAGCCCCGTGCACTGGAAGATGTTCAACACGTCATGCACGTCGAATTCAGTCAGGCCGTGGGGCAGTACCGCGCGGGTCAGGTTGGAATGACAGTGATGATGGAAGTCCTCGCCGGTGAGCATTTTGTTCACATAGGGATCACAGCGGGTACCCAGCAAGTCGTGCAGGCGGCCGCCATGTTCATCGATACCATAAGCGGCGAGGCTGTCATCGGTAATGGTCACCAGCGGCCGCAAAAAAGGCAGGTTCGACCAGAGCCTGTCGTGAGTGCTGACGTGCGCGCCCTGCAACTGCCGGGTCCGCGCCGCCCACAAGCGTTCGCGCGGATCGTTGGCGTTCCACACATTGAAGTCCCCCACTTGCGGCCCGACCGGCGTGGTGACACGAAACACATGCCCGGCCGGGACCGTCCAGGCACGACCGGTGCGAATCGGCACTTCGAACGACTCGATCAAGGTGCGCCCGTCCTTCGCGTCGCGAACCCGCTCGTAGAAGGCCTTGTCCACCTGCAAGGCCGAGCCTTTGCTGACTTGATAGGCCGCCGGATAGTCTTTGTACATGGCACAGATCCTCGATCAGTGATGAGAAGCAGGGGCAAGTATTTGCAACAGTAGGTGTTCGGAGTCATCGAGATACAGGCTCATGGCATCTGCGGCCCCGCGCTTGTCACCCTCGGCGAGCAGCTCATGGATCTGCCGATCGCGAGCCAGCCAGGGCGCCTGAAAACGTGATTCATCGGGGGCGGTGCAGAACACCAGGCGCAACTGCGCGACCACGTTGGTGAAAAACTCATCGAATAACGGACTGCGCAACAGCCCGACGATATGTTGGTGAAAGGCCAGGCCATGGGTGCCGACGGCGCGCCAGTCCTCGCGGTCCCGGGCCAGCTCGGTAGCCTCCAGGGCTTGGAGCATGCGATCGGACTGAGACTCGCACAGGGGCCGGCTTGAACCGATTGCCTGCAATTCGAGCGTACGACGAACCTTGAACAGGTCCCGCACATCCTCGATCCCCAACCGGCGCACCATCACACCCTTGTTGCGCACATAGCGAGTCAGCCCCTCCTGCCCCAAGCGATGCAGGGCCTCGCGAATGGTATTGCGCGAAGCGTTGTAGGCTGCCACCAGATCGTTTTCCACCAAGGCCATGCCGGGCAGCAAGCGTCCACCAATGATGTCGGCGCGCAACTCCAGCGTGATGTGATCGGCCAATGACAGTCCGCTGCTCATACCCGTTACCTCGGATTGTTCAACAATCGACGAGGAAGAAATAATCACTATTCGTGCCATATTCCATTGGCGTTTCAATCAAGTTCGACGCATCTGCATGCTTTTTAGAAATAGAAGTACAGTCACCATCCAATTTTCATTGGTTAATATGGCGCATTGATGTGGAGATATCAGATGCGTTACTCGCAGGACCATAAAGCCCAGACCCACAAACGCATCATCAAGGAAGCTTCTGTACGCTTTCGCCGCGACGGCATCGGCGCGACCGGCCTGCAGCCCCTGATGAAAGCGCTGGGCTTGACCCACGGTGGCTTTTATTCACACTTCAAATCCAAGGACGAGCTGGTGGAAAAAGCGCTACAGGCTGCCGGGGATGAAGTGGACGTCCGGTGCGCCGAGCTGTTCGCCCAGGACCGGCCCTTGGAGGCGTTCATCAACGCCTACCTCTCTGAATGGCACCAGACCTCGCCCCACGAAGGCTGCCCGCTGCCGACCATGTCTTCGGAACTCGGCATGCGCGGCCAGCCGAGCCCCACTTCAGACGTGGTACTCCATGCACGATTACGCCAGATTGAAAGTACGCTGGAGGGCGAGAACACCGAGCACCGCAGCATCGTCATCATGTCCACGTTGATCGGCGCGCTGCTGCTTTCGCGCAGCGTCGAGAATCCCGAGCTGGCCGCCGAGATCCTCGAGGTGACTCGTAGCTATCTCAATCGATCCGGCACTAGCCAGCCCAGCGTTTGAACAGCACGCTGGCGTTGACCCCGCCAAAGCCGAAACCGTTGGACAACGCGTACTCGATCGCCATCGGCCGAGCCTGGCCATGGACAATATCCACGCCCTCGGAGGCCGGGTCCGGGTTATCGAAATTGAGGGTCGCCGGCACGATCTGATCGCGGATCGCCAGCAGCGTGAAAATGGCTTCGATGCCGCCGGCGGCACCGAGTAAATGCCCGGTGGCCGACTTAGTCGATGTCACCGCAATGCCGTTGTTCGAACCGAACAATGACTTGATGGCTGCCAACTCTCCCAAGTCGCCTACCGGCGTCGAGGTGGCATGTGCATTCAGATGCTGGACCTGCTCCGGCAAAATTCCCGCCTGTGCCAATGCCAGTGACATCGCCCGGCGTGCGCCACTGCCATCCTCAGGCCCCGCGGTCAGGTGATAGGCGTCAGCACTGGTGCCATAACCGACCACTTCTGCCAGGGGTTGAGCACCCCGGGCCAAGGCATGTTCCAGGGATTCGACTACCAGAAGGCCAGACCCCTCGCCCATGACAAAGCCATCGCGATCCCGATCGAACGGTCGCGAGGCGCGCTCCGGGGTGTCGTTGAACGCGCTGGACAAGGCACGCGCCGCCGCAAAGCCGGCCAGGCTGACCCGATCGATCGCCGCCTCCGCGCCGCCACACACCGCCACATCCGCTTCACCACAACGAATCAGCCGCACCGCATCGCCAATCGCCTGGACTCCGGCCGCACAAGCCGTGACCGGCGCCCCCAACGGACCCTTGAACCCATGCTGGATCGACACATGACCCGCCGCCAGATTCACCAGGAACGAAGGAATGGTAAACGGCGACAAACGTCGCGGCCCACGGCTGTCCGTGGTGCGCACCGCATCGGCAATCGCCCCGAAACCACCAACACCGGAACCGATAATGGTTGCCGTGCGTTCCTGGGCCTCGCCTGTTTGCGCCTGCCAACCCGCCTGTTCGATGGCCTGGCGCGCCGCCTCCATGGCAAACAGAATGAACCGGTCCATCTTCTTCTGTTCCTTGGGCGGTGTTGCCCGATCCGGGTCAAAACCCGCCTCCGGATCCTCCGCCAGGGTCGGCACGGCCCCACCGACACTGGTCGGCAGATCGGCCACCACCTCGCCAGGCAAAGTGCGCAACCCCGAACGTCCGGCCAACAACCGCGCCCAGACCGCTTCGACGCCGCTACCCAGCGGCGACACCAGCCCCATGCCTGTCACTACCACTCGACGATCACTCATACCACAACCACCTCATACCGGTTCGCCCGCGTCATTTGTAACGCGCGGCAGCCTTGCTTTTGGAAAGGTTAGGCGCCATGACGAGACGCGCCGCCACAAATGCATCCCAGTCGCCAGCATTCGGCAAGGACGGAATGGTGACCAACTCACCCTGATCCAGACCCGCCAGGGCTGCATCGACCATCTCGCCCGCCTCCATGACCATCTCCGCCGGAATCTGCGAAGCATCGATACCCGAACGCTCCCAGATCTCGGTACGCGTCACCCCTGGCAATACAGCCTGGACCTTGACGCCGGTGCCGTCGAGCTCTGCGTTCAACGACTGGGTCAGACTCAACACATAAGCCTTGCTCGCGCTGTATGTCGCATTGAAACGCTCAGGAAACAACGCCACCACCGATGCAATGTTGATGATCGTGCCCCGCCCCGCCTTGGCAAAACCCGCCGCCGCAGCCGACGCCAAACGCGTGACCGCCGTGATATTCAACTGAATCATGCGCTCCAGCTGGTCCAGATCAGCATTAGCCAACAACCCATCCGCCGCCACCCCCGCATTGTTCAGCAACAGGCTGATACTCGAATCACTGCGCAGACGCTGCTCAAGCTTCAGCACGTCATCCTTCTGCGTCAAATCCGCCTTTAACACCTCCACCTGAACACCATGGGCATCACGCAACGCATTCGCCGCCGCTTCAAGCCGCTCTTGATCACGGGCGACCAACAACAAATCAAAACCACGCGCCGCCAGGCGCTGCGCGTAGATAGCGCCGATACCGGAAGAGGCGCCGGTGACGAGGGCGGTGCCTTGGGACTGAAGGGAAGACATGAGGTTGCTCCTGGGAGATGCCAGAGGAATGGACAGGCGCCAAATCTCAGCGCGCCTGGGCGGAAAGCCTATTTATTATATGCATAATTTATTTGCAGTATGATAGCCGTAATTTTTTAAACGCTGACGAAAGGCAAAACCTTGCAGCAATCGCCAGAAAGCAAAAAGGCCGGTCAATGACCGGCCTCCAAGGCTGAGTGACAAGCTTAGTTCACCTGAAGCTTCTCGCGATTTTTATCCAGAAGGGCCTTGCCGATACCCTTGACTTCGAGCAACTCGTCGACGGATGCAAACGGACCATTACTTTCACGATACGCAACAATCGCCAAAGCCTTGGCCTCCCCCACGCCGGACAACTCACGCTGCAAGGTCGGCGCATCGGCCTTGTTGAGGTCCACCTTTGCGGATTGCGCACCCGACGAAGCCTCCATTGCCACCGGAGCCTTGGACGCCTCCGACTTGGCCGCAGGCGCGGCGTTAGCAGGGATAGATAGACTGGTGAGCAGGGCAAAAACCAGGGAATAGAAATAGCCTGTACGCATAAATGACGCTCCATGACATCGATTGAGGAAGCAGCTTTTCCGCAGCTGCTTCCTCAAGTTAGGCGATGTAGGGAGGGTGTCAAAAATGTGTCTATTGCGGGATGTGAGACAATCAGGGTTCGAGGCGACGTTGCTGGTAGATCCAGTCGACAATCTCGCCATCGGGGGTGTAGCCGCTGACAGTTTCGCACAGCAGCTGGCGAACACGTGTGTAGTCGTCACGCTCAACGGCGCTCAGCAGCTCCGTCAACTTCACCTTAAGCATGTCCCACGGCAGGAAATCTTCATTGGCTGTCATGATCATCGGGTGTGATGTCGCCGAAACGTTATCTCCAATCAGGAGTTCTTCGTAAAGCTTTTCGCCAGGACGCAAACCGGTAAATTCAATTGAGATATCACCATGTACGTTTTTTTCCGAGCGAACACTCAACCCTGATAGATGGATCATTTTTTCTGCCAGCTCGACGATTTTCACCGGTTCGCCCATATCCAGCACAAAAACATCACCCCCTTGCCCCATCGACCCTGCCTGGATGACAAGTTGTGCAGCCTCAGGGATGGTCATGAAATAACGAGTGATTTTCGGGTGTGTAACCGTAATGGGTCCACCAGCCTTGATCTGCTTGTGAAAAAGCGGGATCACGGAGCCCGATGAGCCAAGCACATTACCAAACCTGACCATCGTGAAGCGGGTTTTGTTGACGCGGGATACGCCGGCCTTGTCGCCAAACAAAACGGGGGCCTTTTCGAGGCTAAGGGCCTGGAGCGTCAATTCTGCAAGACGCTTAGTGCTGCCCATTACGTTGGTCGGCCGTACGGCTTTGTCCGTAGAGATCAGAACAAAGTTAGAAACACCCGCCTGCAGCGCTGCTTGAGCCGTATTCAATGTTCCGATGATATTATTCAGTACGCCTTCTGCGATATTGTGTTCAACCATCGGGACATGCTTGTAGGCGGCCGCGTGATAGACAGTATCAACTTGCCAGGCTTTCATCACATCAAGCAGTTTTTCCTCATTACGCACCGAACCCAGGATTGGAAGCAGCTTGACGTTCAGTGACTCACGAGCGACCCGTTGCTCAAGCTCAGACAGAATGCTGTAGAGGTTGAACTCGCTATGCTCGTAAAGGAGCAAGGTCGTAGGCTTTAACTCCAGTATCTGACGACACAATTCGGACCCGATTGAGCCACCCGCACCTGTAACCAGGACTGACTGGCCAGAAATGCAGTGTTCAAGAAGATCTTCCAACGCTGGTACCGCGTCACGACCTAGCAAATCTGCTATGTCGACCTCTTGGATATCATCGACCTTCACCCGCCCGCTTGCCAGGTCCATGAACCCAGGCACGCTGCGGACATGCAACGGAAAACGCTCAAGAAAACCGAGAATCTCCCGGCGGCGGGCACGGTTTGCCGACGGGATCGCCAGTAGAATTTCCTGCGCCCCCGTAGTATCGAGCATCTGCTGGATATGTTTTGGTTTGAATACTTTTAATCCGGAAATGACACGGCTGGCGATGCTTCCATCATCGTCGATGAAAGCAACCGGCCGCATTAGCCTGCCTATGCGCAGAGCGGCAACAAGTTGATTGCCCGCTGCTCCGGCCCCATAAATGGCCACTTTCGGCAAGCCATTGTCAACATTGGCAAAAGGCACATGTTGAACCGTCGCAAACCAATCGCCTAAAAAATACTGGCGCATTGCCAACCTCAGACCACCTATCATGACCAGGCTCAGCCACCAATAGTTGAAGATGATCGACCGAGGCACGACGTTCTGGTGGTTGCTGTACCAAAAGACGATTACTCCAAGGATCAACGCCGAAAGGCTGACAGCCTTGATTATCGCTATGAGTGCATCAGTACCGAAATATCGCATTACTGCTCGATACACGCCGAAATGAGCGAACAACGGGATTGAAACGATAGGCGCGCTAACGAAAAGCCAGATGTGGTCACTGAAAGGGTTGACCAACTCCTCTATGCCAAGCCTTACGACAAATGCCAGCCATAACGCCCCCCAAACCAGGACGATGTCTGTCAGAATCTGAATAATTCGTTTGCGACGGCGGGACAACCCCAGCAGCATAACCCTCAACCCATCCATACCCTCTCCTGATACCTCATGCGGCTTCAAATTGTTATACCTGCCATTCTACGTCCCTACGAGGAGCGATCACCTAGAAAATACCACTAATTTTCCTGCGCCCCTATCAGAAACGACATGGATACCGCTGCTCACTATCCCCTTGAAAAGACGACAATACTACCGAAAGACACACAGGAACCTCTGCCCTGCCGTCGCTACTTACTTTCACGGGCCGAGCTGCGCTTTCGAGTGGCCATATTGAAAAAAATCTGCTACTCCAGCCACCGAACAGCCCATCACCCGGAGCGCCCTTTGAGATCGCCATACGTCGACTGCACACACTCGAAATCCTGAGTCTTTACAACGCGGTTCACGGTGTTATTCTCTTCCCTCGGTGGGCTGCTGGGACAGCCTGTGCGAGCTGAACAAGCAACGGACTCGAACGAGGGAGAGTACGCTTCGCACTTGAGGAACTGGTTGCTAATTTAGCAGCATTGGCAACGTTTCTTACCGAAAATCTGAAACAAGCCAAAAGTTAACTCTTGAGTCGTCAGGAAACTCACCCTCTCCTTACAGCATACCTACCCGTTAAGGCAGCGATACACGCTAAATTTGCCTGAGCTTCAAATGAGAAACTCCTGATGACCAAAATTCAATGAGCCTGATTGCACGTATAAACAAGCCGTCGATAGTTAAGGCCGTCCGCGCATTTTCATGGCTAACCATTGATCGAGTAGGTCAAGTCGCCACGACTCTGACTGTAAGTGCATTGCTGGCTCGCGGAGCGGGTGTTGAATCCTATGGTCAGTGGCAAGTAGCTCTTTCGCTGCTATTCATGCTTGCGACGCTTTCCAACTTTGCCAGTAACGACGTCACAATTCCTCTGGTGATTGCGAAAGGAGGGGAAGGCAGGAGCGTTATATCCGCAGCGTTGAAATTGCGGTTTCTGGCAGCCTTATTCAACATTGGCTTAGGTATTCTACTTGCGCTTTTCTGGCCAGGCACGTCAACCCTCCTGGTTATTCTTATACTACCCATACTATTCAGAGAACCAGTCATTGCGGTTATGATGTGGTTCATGGCTACGGGCAACATAAGACCTTACGCGCTAATTTCCATATCAACTCTGGTCATACGTCTTTTCTGCACGATAATCATCTACTTGGCAGACAAACCGCTTTACTGGTACGTCATCCCTCTACTCATAGAAAATATTTTTTTCGTTGGCTTACTTTTGCGCGAAGCCAAAAAGGAAAAAATAGGGCTCTTTCAGAAAGTACCAACAGAGTTCTTGCGCAGTATGGCGCACCTCTCTGGCTGGGGCTGGCTTGCAGCAGTAGCGTCGCTAGCCATCATGAGAGCAGATCGCCTGCTGCTCTCAACCCTTGTGCCTGCCGACAGCCTGGGCCTGTATTCAGCAGCTGCTCAGATAAATGACAACTGGTATTACCTGGGAATTTTAATGGTCGGCGGACTTGCTCCGACATTGATCTACCGAGCCAACCCCAGATTGATTGTTCGCAACACCGTCATGCTGACAACTGCAGTGTTGTCGATATGTGCCATGGGCGCGGCCTTCATATCATTTTTCTCAAAAGAGATCATTCTGATTATATTTGGCAAAGAGTTCGATGCTGCGGCTGACATCCTGAAAATAACCACTTGGACCACTGCCTTAATCCCAATTGACATGATCCTTAGCCTCCCTCTACTGCACTTCCGTAAGATAAAATGGGTTGCCGTTAAGAACATCTGCATTTTATTAGGCGTTCTAGGCATAGCCTATTTTCTATTCCCACGCTTTGGCATTTTTTCACCGGCCGTGGCGTTGGCTACCGGATATTTCACATCCATAGTTTTGACCTGCATTAAAATTCGCACCTTGAGGGTGGAAGATGAACGTTGAGCTGAACAACCCGTCAATAATAAACAACAAATCAGGATCACTCGTGCCGCTTTCAACCCTACTGTGCGTCTTTTCGTTCGTATCAGGACTGGTAGCACTAAACCAGACCTCGCTACTAGACGGCTCCGAACCCTGGTTCAATACGTTTGTAGCAATTGAGTTTTTGGGGATCTTATTTTTCTCAGCTGTCAGCACTGCGCTGCTGGAAAAAACAATCATACACCCCTACATATTCCTTCAGGGAACGTTGGCACTGTTTATAGGTGGGCGTTTTTTAGCCTCTCCCTTTCTCGACGCTGCGATATTTTCTGACAACAACTACATCCCCATCGAACTTAGTTATTCGGAAGCCAGCCACCTCATGAGCTTCATCTGCGGCGCATTATTAATGATGCACGCGGGTTACTTGCTCATTCACGTGCTCGACAAGAAAGGACAGATAGCCTTTCCAAGGGACCGTGCGCAGAAAGGCCTGTTCATCCCGTGCCTGGCCCTTCTTTCAGTCTCTGCGATCATTTCCGTTTATGCGATCACCCAACATTACGCGGCGTGCGTTGATCGGGGATACATGGCTATTTATCAGGACCAGAGCACCGACAACCTCTTGAGGCTCTCTTCAATCGGGCAGTATGGCCTGTTACTCGGCGCGGGACTTGCCTTCGCAACATCCAAACGATGGCTGCAGCTGCTCGCCATATCTCTGGTAACGGGGTACTACATTGCCTATCTCGGCGTAGGATTAAGAAGCGGTTTCCTGGCTCTCGTGCTCATGGCAACCTGGCTTGCGCACACCCGCTTGAAACGATTGAACATTATTACATTGCTTTTTGTACCAATCGCAATGTTTGGCCTGGCTCAATTATCTACTACCGTGGGATGCCGAGCTTCAGGCGGCGAGGCGCCTGTAAAAGAGACCATCTCTTCACCCTCCAACTCATCCAACTCATCCAACTCGTCAGCATCATCAGTCTCTTCCGCCACCAACCAGAAAGAAAAGATTGAATCAAGCGGGCCTAATGCGCTTGAGCGATACACGGAAAATATTAAACTGCAACAACTTGCCTGGTTTTCCTATCTGCAAGGCTCGACACTGGTCTACACCGGTGCAGCAATGAGAATCGACAACTATCCCACCAGTGCATTTCTTCAGACATTTATTCCAGGCTACAGTCAGATTGCCCACATCTTTCAGCCAGGAAAAATAAGCTCGGACTTTTACTTTCCGCACTATTTGGCTAGAAGCTATTCGGAAGAAAAGTATGATAAAGGGTTCGGCATGGGCTGGAGCATTTTTTCTGACCTGTCGGCATTCTCCAAAGGAAACACCTTTCTCTTCGGCCTCTTCTCGATCATGCTCGGATTAGCGCTCGCCTATTTTATTAAAGGAATCGAGAGCAGCGCATACTTATACGGCGCTTTAGTCTGCACATTTATGAAGCTTATGCTTTTGCCGCGAAGTGGTCTTTACAGCGTAATTCCTTACCTTGCTGTTTATACATTTATTTTTCTGGGGTGGAAGCTATTTATGTACGTACTACAACGACTAAAGAAAGAAAAGGGCTTGGCCACTGAGACCTAATCAGGCCAGATGATACATCTCATAGCACATACTCAGCTGAGAACGCCATGCGTTCTCAGCTTGCTGCATTTAAAAGCTCACAGCGCACAAAGTGACCAACGCCTTCCTTCCGCTATCGCAGCTGTATAAACAGATCGCGAAATACAGTCACCTCGTGATTTAGCTGGAGATTTCCGCAACACCTGAAATATTTGATCTCTAAATCTAATGCCGAATACAGACTACTGATTACACCGAGTACGTTATAGCAGGCCAACGCTCTACATATCTCAACAACGACTGTTAAAACACCACCTTTAGTCGGCACATTGATTCCAGCCAGCCTATTGTATTCGCCAAATTGTCGAAACCATCTACACAGCCCTCAGTTGTCGATACACTCAGCAAGCTATTGCGACTATCGTAAGCGTCTGGCGAACACACCTATGAAAGTGTTGAACCGAAGATAACGGCATCAGCATTTCAATTGTCCATAGGCTCGGGCCATGACTTCCCAGGTTCTCGCGTCGGCAGGAATCAGATGCTCAATACGCAGCGCCTCCATCGTAATGTCGAGAGGCATGCCAAATGTTGTAAAAGTTGACATGAATTTCAGTTCCCCGTGCCTTGAGTCGAGCCGCGTCAGTACCAACGGAGGCAGTTCGTTTGTCAACGTGGAAGCCTCTTGAGGCGTGGGGAGGCTTTTCAGAAGCGTAGCGAGCCCCGGGTTGCTCAAGGCCTCTCTAGCTGCCCTTTGCCAAGCAATCAATCTGATTTCCTCGACGTTGTTCAGATGATCGCCCAACCCTCCAGGCTCCAGCAGCGTTACCAACAGATTTAGGCCTTCTGCCGCATCGGCACTCAGGCCGACCAGATCGAACAGCACTCCAGTGCTGGCGTTGGCTGCCAATATCTCCCACTGACTCCCCAAGACAATCGCTGGTGCGGGGTTGTTGGCATGAAGCAGGTGAGTTATAGCGTCACGAACAGCCTCCATGCTTGGCGAGGTAAGAGGTGTTGCTTCGTAGCGCGGTGCATAACCACTGGCGAGAAAGACGCTGTTGCAGTGCTCTAGAGGCGCATTGAGTGCCATGAGTAGGTTATGCAGAGTTCCCGGGCTTGGCTTGGCGCGCCCTGTCTCGATGCAGCTGAGGTGGCGCTGAGAAATACCTGACATCAAGGCTAGGTCGAGTTGGCTCAATTTTGCCTGACGTCGCAGTTGACGCAACTGCTCACTTGCAGCGATGGAGGGTGTCGTTCGAGGAAAAGGTCGGGTGCTCATTGTTCGACTCTGACGGCGCGAATTGGCTGAGTCCATGACCTGTGAGGTCATTGATCTCGTCGTGACAATATCACTACCTTGTCAGCGTTGATCACCGCTTCTTGCTCAAGGAGGACAAATGAAAAGACCCTACCTCTCACTTGCCACATTGGTGATTTTTTCCTTGTATACGGCGGGTACCATGTTCGTTGCCGATCAATCGCTCATCGACTTCGGCCTGGAGTTAATATCCAGCCCGGACACTGCCCAAGTAGTTATTGACCTTTACCTGCTCGGCGTCCTCGCTTGCATCTGGATGTATCGGGACGCTCGCTCCAAAGGCCGATCTGCGGTCTCTCTTGTGCCTTACTTTCTGATAACGGCAGTCTTCGTATCGATTGGCCCATTGCTTTACCTCGTTATCAACGGATTCGCCAAGAAGAAGCTGCCTACGGATACCACCGGTTACAGCATCAATATTTCGCGCAATCTCGACTAAAAGGAATGAAGAGGAAGTCCGTTGGCGTTTGGCAATTCCTTTGTTTCTAGATGTCCGGCCAACACGCCTTGCGTGATTGAATGGGCGCCCATCGATGCGGCAGCAACTCCGTAATCTCACTCGCCCGCTGCGTCGGCAGGCGAGTCAGAACATCCTTCAAGTAAGCATACGGATCATGCCCGTTCATGCGCGCAGACTGGATCAAACTCATGATTGCTGCCGCCCGTTTGCCGCTGCGCAGTGACCTGGCGAACAACCAGTTGGAGCGCCCAAATGCCCACGGTCTTATCTGATTTTCGACCGCGTTATTGTCTATGGGCACAGCGCCGTCCTCTAGATATCGAGTCAGTGCCATCCAGCGCTTGAGGCTGTAATCCAGAGCTTTGGCGATAGCCGACCCTTCGGGCACAAGGTCGCGCTGGGCCATCATCCAGGTATGGAGTGCGTCGATAAGGGGCCCCGCTTTTTCCTGACGTACTCGCCAGCGTTCTTCGTCGGTCATCTCCCGCGCCAGCCATTCAATTTCGTACAACCCACCAATTGAGTGCAGCGCCTGCTCGGCCAGCTGGAAGCTTGCTTTGTAACCACCAAAATCATCGCAAACCAGCTTGCCATTCCACGCGCCAAGGAAGTTGCGTGCATGCTCTCCCGCACGGGTTGGACTGAAGTCATAAACGACCGCCTTGAGCCCCGAATATGGCGTAGTGCAGTAGGCCCAGACATAAGCACGATGCGTTTTCCTCTCACCCGGGGCGAGCATCTGCACCGGCGTTTCGTCAGCGTGGATCACGCCTTGAGCAAGCACTGTTTCGCGTAGCGCATCGACCAAGGGCTGGAGCTGCACACCGGTTTGACCGACCCATTGCGCCAGTGTCGAGCGGGCGATGGCCAAGCCGGCGCGGCCAAAGACTTTCTCTTGCCGATACAGCGGCAAATGGTCGGCAAATTTGGCCACCATCACGTGAGCCAGCAGCCCTGCCGTCGGGATGCCCCTATCGATGACCTGGGCGGGAACCGGTGCCGAGTCAGTGTTTCACACTGGCGGCAGACCCATTTCCCGCGCACATGCTGCTCCACCGTAAACACGCCCGGCGTGTAATCCAGCTTCTCGCTGACGTCCTAGCCAACCCGCTGGAGCTGGCAGCCGCAGGCGCATTGGATGTTGTCGGGTTCGTGCTAAATCACGGTACGCGGAAACTGCGCAGGCAAGGAAACACGCTTGGGCTGCTTGCGTGGTTCAGCTTGCGCAGCCGGCGGACTCAACGCCTTCAGCTCGGCTTCAATGGCCGCGATGTCGGTGTCGAGCAAGTCGTCGAGCAAGCTGCCTTGCTCGGGACTCAATTGCTCACTGCGCTTGGCAAACTTGTTACGTTTGAACCAGGCGATTTCGTGGGTGAGTTGCTCGATGATGGTTTGGTCGCGGTCGTTCTTCTTGCCCATCCTGTCGACTTGCTGTCCGAGCGAATCAACCTGGGACAGCAACTGCGCAGCGAAAGCGCGCAGTTGGTCGGGGGTCATCTGATCGAGATTGGGCGAGGAAGTCATGCCCTGGATTTTACCAAAGCGGATCGCCTGCGGCAGCAGGCCGAGGCGCTAATTACAGCTTCTAGAGCACTGTGATTGCACCGCCAGCCCCAACGCGTTGCACCTTCCGAACTCCAGCATTAAGGGCGATGGTGTCCGCGTATTTTTAAGCGGACGCCATCGGCCTTAACGTCAGGATTTCCATGCGCCATCGAAGCTCTTATCCGAAACCCTTCAAGGCCCAGGTTGTTCAGGAATGCCTGCAACCGGGCGCAACCCTATCCAGCGTCGCCATCAGCCACGGCATCAACGCCAACGTGATCCGCAAGTGGCTGCCGCTTTACCGAGACCAGCCGCCAGCAGCGTTTCCGGCTTTCGTTCCGTTGAGAGCTGCACCCAAGCGGCAGACGGAAGCTTTGGCGATTATTGAGCTGCCGCTTGGCGAGCAATCGATCACGGTGAAATGGCCGATGTCTGATCCTGAAGGCTGCGCCCGCTTTGTCCGTGGACTCACGCAATGATTCGCATCGACGCCATCTGGCTTGCCACCGAGCCCATGGACATGCGTGCCGGCACCGAGACCGCGTTAGCCAGAGTGATCGCGGTGTTCGTTGCGGCGAAGCCGCACTGTGCTTATCTGTTTGCCAACCGCCGCGCCACTCGTATGAAAGTGCTGGTGCATGACGGGATTGGCGTCTGGCTGGCTGCTCGTCGATTGAACCAAGGAAAGTTTAAAGGCAGACCGAGCACCAAAGCCTGAAGTTGCTCGGCATCCAGCTCCATCTCGCAGCCTGGTCGAATGCCTGGCCAGTACTGCCCCAGACGCTTACCGACTATCTCCCACCGCACTAACACTAATCCGATGACGCACAGCAAAGCCCGCCATGATGACTTCAGAACGATGCTAGACAATTGATAAACGCTTGAAACAGGAAAGGAGCCTTTAGCTCCGCTGCATTACACCCGCCTCGGTAATCGAAAGGCGGGAAGAAACCTACAGATTTCAGTGGCTTATACTTTCAGATATACCCATCTACTGCCATTACCGGCTTGATTCAAGCTCCCCTGCGTGAAACCTTACAGCTAAAGCGATCAACGGGGCATAAGCTATAATCAGTCCAAACAGACCGTCAATCTTAGCCATGGCTATCAATATTGCAATCGGCGTAAGCCATAGCAAATTAATGATCCCTATGGCCAATGTTACTGGAACATGCTTACCGAACTGGCGGGATGCATACTGGTACCCATGGCTACGATGCGCTTCGTAGACCTTATCGCCCCGCACCAGTCTGCGCACTAGCGTAAATGTGGCATCAACAATGAACACTCCCAGCAACGCCAACCACGCCCACAGCAATTGAGGCGCATGCCAGGCCGCTTGAATAGACAACACGCCCAATGTCATTCCAAGAAAACCGCTTCCCGCATCTCCCATGAAGATCCGTGCAAAAGGGAAGTTCCAATAAAGGAACCCTGCCACAGCCATGGTCAACAACAGTGGAAGCCAAACAAGGTCACTGAAACCTGTGAGGTAATAAATCAGCGAAATCGACAGACCAACACATATAGCTTCAATACTTGCAAGACCGTCAATGCCGTCCATAAAATTGTAAAGGTTCAACATCCAGACCAGATAAAACGCCGCCAGGATATTACCTACCCACCCTAAATCGACGACAATTCCGAATACTGAAACTACCGGCAAGCCTCCCAGCCAGTACAAGGCCCATGCCGCGGCACTGAAATGGCCGAGTAGCCGCCAGCGAGCGGCAATGTGCCCATGGTCGTCCAGAAAACCGATGACTGCGACGGAAAATCCTGCCCCGAGCAATGCGATCAGACCAGACCATGAAGTAGCGCCCGCCACCCCCAATAAAGGAATCATCACCAAAAAACTCAGAACAATGGCAACTCCACCACCGCGCGGCGTCGGCAACTGGTGAGAGCTACGAGCATTGGGAACATCCAGCAAGCTCCGCGACAACGCATACTTTCGCAAAGCCCCGGTCAACAGCAGGGAAAGAACTAAAACTACGGGCAGAAGCCATAAAGTCATCTTTCAAAGATCCAGTTTTTAGTTAACTAAAAAGATTTAGACAGACCGCTCCGATCTATAACGCAACCCGGCCTCTTTCAGCGCGACAGACGAAGATTGTTGAGGAACCCAACCTAAAAGTCTGCGAGCCTTCGATGAATCTATCACCAAGGACCGGAACAGCTGCGTATAGAGTGAGGTTTTCCCCAGCATAAATGAGCAAACGTAAGCAATAGGTGCCGGTAACGGAAACAACTTTGCACGCCGCCCCATGCCGTCCGCCAATAGCTCTACAATGTCTTTAGTTGATACATCGTCGCCATCGGAAATCAGAAACAGCTCATTTGCTGCTGCAGGGTGATCGATACAAAGTCCGATAAACTCAGTGAGATTGCCTAACGAAACCATGCTTCTCTTGTTATTTGTCATCGCAAATGGTAACGGAATACCTGATGCCACCAACTTTAGAAGACGCTGAAAATTTCCTGGAGCATGTGCAGCATAAACCAACGGCGGTCGAATAATCACCAGCTCCATGGAGCTTCCACTCACGAGCTCCCATAGCAGCTCTTCTGCCTTGCGCTTGGACTCTGCATAAATGGCATGCGGTGCGTTCGGACTGAGCTCATCGAACCCACAGCCCTCGGTATATGCACCGTTTACGCCAATCGAGCTTATAAATACGAAACGCTTTACCCCTGATTTAAGCGCTTGCTCAGCCAGATTGAGTGCGCCCTCCACATTGACTCGGTTAAATTCGCTCTGGTCATCTCCAGCGTCCAGGACATGTGCGCGCGCAGCCAGATGAACAACGACCTCAACACCCTTGAGAGCCTCATTCCAGTCAGTTGCAACCGAAAGATCTCCCACCGCTACGGTGTGATTAGAGCCAACAGCTTCAGTGCCAAGCTTCCTGACAGAGCCTTTGACATGATGAATAGCCGCTTTGCTCAGCCTGTCAATCAATGCTCGGCCAAGAAAGCCCGTCGCACCAGTAACCAGAACATTCATAATTTGCCCAAACTAATAAGCGCCAAATTCCAACACTGCTTGAGCAGCATCAATTAAAAAAAGCGCGATATTCGGCGATCAACAACTCCGAATACCTTTTGCTATCAAACGAATTTACTGCTCTATCTCTGGCCGCGGAGGACATTTTGCACAAGATCTCCTCATTCGTTACAAGCATTCGTATTGCATCGGCAAGAGCGGACGTGTCACCCACAGGTACTAGAATCCCGGTCTGCCCATCGACAACAGCATCGGTTAGCCCGTATATACTCGTCCCGACGGTAGGAAGCCCCATTGCCGCAGCCTCAATAACTACAGTGCCGAACCCCTCGCGATAACTTGGCAAACACAACATATCGCCTACAGACATGTACATTTCAGGAGTGCTGGAGAAACCCACTACTTTAATACGGCTCAAGACGTCGGGACAAGACACGCTCTCGATGATCGCCAAACCGTCTGGCTCATAAGGCCCAACCAGCAATAAAAAGACGTCGTTTTTTTCGGCAATCAACAACTCGAAGGAACGTATCAGTTCATTAACGCCCTTATCTTTGGTAATCCGACCAACGAAGACGATAACCTTGCTCTGCGGCTCAATACCCAGTTGGCGCTTTAATGACGCGTTCTCACTTTCACTGAAACGCTTCGGATCAAAACGTGTCAAATCGACACCTGCGAATGAGCCCTCCCCCAGAACACTCAACCTATCAGCCTTGACAATATGTTCAGACACCAGGAACTGTTGCTGACTAAAACTATCGGTATAGCAACGAGTATTCAAATAGCCAATAGTTCTGTCACAAAACTTCAGGATACTTTTTTTCAAACCCGTCATTGTTACCCAGGGCTGCCCCGTGTAGGTATGCAAGCGAACCTTTACACCTGCAAGCCGTCCTGCAATTGCGCAAAGAAGCCCAGCCTTGGGCGTAGTCGAATGAACGATATCAAATTTTTGTGAACGAAATACTTTAACAAGAGAAAGTAAGGACCGAAGATCCTGTACAGGATCGATTTCCCTAACCATCTTCAACGGTATGAAACCGTCACCTACAAGGTTACGTAACTCGCCCCCCAGTTCATCATCGCTGGAAATTATCGTCACTGCTGCTCCAGCTTCCTTAAGCGCTTTGACAGGCGAACTTAATTGAGTCACGATGAAAAACGGAACCGTGGAAACCCTTGCTATTTTTAGTTCTAAATTCGACAAATCAAACCTCGCGCACCACTCAAACCGCCCAAGTCGCACAGAACAAATATTACCCGCACCAATGATAATTATTCAAATTAAATCAGGGCATCGAACTATATATCACATATATTTTCCGGGACGTGCTTGCGAGGCACAAAACCCAAGACCGTTTCAATTTTTTTGAACGGATAGCGAGTCCTGGCAGTGAGCGCATTAACCCTTTCTTGGGTTATTAGCCCTTTAGTAAGGACAGACGCCACTGAAACACCCAAGCGAACCAGACTTTCCGGAAGCACAACCTTGGGTGGAGACACAGCAACGCCAACTGCAATGCCCGCGATAACGTCCCTCAAAGGACAGTCATTGGAAATATTAAAAATTTCACCCTTGGCTCGACCATCAAAGCCACACAACATTAACGCAGAGACAACATCATCTACATGAATGTAGGTGGAAATAGAATCTTTGAAGCCAACATAAAAAAACAATCTGCGCCGTACGATACCAATCAACTGCCTTATAGAGTTGTTTGGCATTCCCGGACCGAACACATTCGACGGCCTTAATATCGAAAATGTAAACTGTCCATTTTTTGGCATTGAAACAATACACTGGTCAGCAAGAGTCTTCGTGACCTCATATTGCCCCTTCGGGTTGACTTCGGTTTCTTCTGTTACAATGCGCTCTACATTGGGAACAGATCCATAAGCACCCACACTGCTCAATTGAACCCAGTGCACCGTTTGACTTGAAGTTTGTTCCGTAATGGCCTTAAGGAAACGCTGGGTTGATGCAACATGAAGTTCATGCATCAGGTTTTCGTTTCGTATTTCACCGGCACAATTAAAAATGACCTCACAGCCATCCAACAGTGCCACAAAGTCCAGATTTTGATCTTTTAGATCACCGACGAAGGCTTCTGTATTTTTATTGGAAACCTTACCTTGGGTCCGGGTGAGAATCCTGACTTGATGACCTTCTTCAAGCAAACGATCAACCAGCCTGGAGCCTATAAATCCGTTAGCGCCCAAAACCAAAACCTTCATCGCTTCTCCGTATCAAATCCAAAAGCAACGCCTAGTTAAAAAAGCAACAAATTCATTACTTTCAATAAAAAGAAAGCAACCATCTCGGTCACCCTTTTCTCGCCATTTTACTCGTTTTTAGCCGATTGCGCCTGAGAAAGACCAAAATGGGAGCAATCGCCATACCCATCAAAAAAGCAGTCAAGATCAGTATTGATACTGCTATCGGAGGGGCGACGCCGCCCAAAAAGACAAGCGATACCGAATTTTGATTTTCGATAGTAAATACCAGAATACCCGCTGATATCACCGTAATTAACGCAACCATGATGATCTTTGTGAGGTTACGCATAAGTAGCTCCCTGGAAAACGGATATCAACTCCCCTCCTCCTCATCTTCATTCACCCGATCCCGCAATTCCTTCCCAGGTTTGAAATGCGGAACAAACTTGCCATCCAGGCTAACCGACTGACCGGTCTTCGGATTGCGCCCTACACGAGGTGCGCGGTAGTGCAGGGAGAAGCTGCCAAAACCACGGATCTCGATACGATCGCCGGTGGCCAGGCATTGGGACATTTGCTCAAGCATGGTCTTGATGGCCAGCTCCACATCCTTGGATGAGAGCAGCCCTTGATGGGTGACAATTCGTTCGATCAACTCCGACTTCGTCATAATTTTCCCTTCTTTTTCAAGCAGCTAGATCAGCGCTTCAAAGGTTTTAGCATGCCCTGACAAATTTGAACAGCCCCCTCCTGTAGCCTGTTTTTTCTTCCGGGGCACTACACTCCCCTGCCCGCCCACTCACCTGCAGATAACCAGCATCGTCCGCGTAACTAAACCCGCGGGATTGAAGCCAAAGAGAAATTCTTCCTCTTCTTCCTTTGCATCATCGGACCTTGCCACGACTGTATAGCCTGCACCTTTGCATTCCTTGGCTGCGCGCTTCTGACACCTTTCCCAGTTCGATCCCAGCCCCGAGCAATCGATCTCGATACCACTGACCCCACGCACGGCATGCGTTTTCGCACTGGTGGCACACCCTGCCAATGCCAGCACCGCTATGACGACTACGAGCGTTTTCATTCACATCCTTATGCCAGGCACAGCGCCTGACCGTCGATTACCCCAAGCTAAGACTAGCTGCAAATAAGCGATTGATCCTGCTAAAGAAACAGACAGTTTTGGTGAGGTAATGTTTCGGGTTTACCCGAAAAGATCGCAGCCTGCGGCAGCTCCTACAGGGCGTGAGCCAAATTGCAGGCACAAAAAAGGGCGACCGAAGTCGCCCTTTTTTACAGAAAGTCAGAACTTAGTTCTGTTTTTCCATTTGTGCACGCAGCAGGTCACCAAGAGTGGTGGCTACTGGAGCATCCGAACCAGCTTGCGGCTTGTCGCGCAGGCTCTGGATCGCTTCTTTCTCTTCTTCAACGTCTTTCGACTTGATCGAGAGCTGGATTACGCGGCTCTTGCGGTCAACGCTGATGATCTTGGCTTCTACTTCTTCGCCTTCTTTCAGAACGTTGCGCGCGTCTTCAACGCGATCACGGCTGATTTCGGAGGCTTTCAGAGTCGCTTCGATATCGTCGGCCAGGGTGATGATGGCGCCTTTAGCGTCAACTTCTTTCACGATGCCCTTAACGATTGCGCCTTTGTCGTTCTCTTGAACGTACTCGGAGAACGGATCGCTTTCCAGTTGCTTGATACCCAGGGAGATGCGCTCGCGCTCTGGGTCAACCGACAGGATAACGGTGTCCAGCTCGTCGCCCTTCTTGAAACGACGAACAGCTTCTTCGCCAACTTCGTTCCAGGAGATGTCGGACAGGTGAACCAGGCCGTCGATGCCGCCGTCCAGACCAATGAAGATACCGAAATCGGTGATCGACTTGATGGTGCCGGAGATTTTATCGCCCTTGTTGAACTGGCCAGAGAAATCTTCCCATGGGTTAGATTTGCACTGCTTGATGCCCAGGGAGATACGACGACGCTCTTCGTCGATGTCCAGAACCATAACTTCCACTTCGTCGCCGACTTGTACGACTTTCGAAGGGTGGATGTTCTTGTTGGTCCAGTCCATTTCGGAAACGTGTACCAGACCTTCAACGCCTTCTTCCAGCTCAGCGAAGCAGCCGTAGTCGGTCAGGTTGGTTACACGAGCGGTAACGCGAGTGCTTTCTGGGTAACGGGCTTTGATAGCAACCCATGGATCTTCGCCCAGTTGCTTCAGGCCCAGGGAAACACGATTGCGCTCGCGATCGTACTTCAGAACCTTGACATCGATCTCGTCGCCAACGTTGACGATTTCGGAAGGATGCTTGATACGCTTCCAAGCCATGTCGGTAATGTGCAGCAGGCCATCGACGCCACCCAGATCGACGAATGCGCCGTAATCGGTGAGGTTCTTGACGATACCTTTGACTTGTTGGCCTTCCTGCAGGGATTCCAGCAGAGCTTCGCGCTCGGCGGAGTTCTCGGCTTCCAGGACGCTACGACGGGAAACGACAACGTTGTTGCGCTTCTGGTCCAGCTTGATGACCTTGAATTCCAGCTCTTTGCCTTCCAGGTGCGTGGTGTCGCGCACTGGACGGACGTCAACCAGAGAACCTGGCAGGAACGCACGGATGCCGTTAACGTCGACAGTGAAGCCGCCTTTAACCTTACCGTTGATAACGCCCTTGACCACTTCTTCGGCTGCGAAGGCAGCTTCCAGAACAATCCAGCATTCAGCGCGCTTGGCTTTTTCACGGGACAGCTTGGTTTCGCCAAAGCCGTCTTCTACCGAGTCCAGCGCAACGTGAACTTCGTCACCGACGTTGATAGTCAGGTCGCCAGCGTCGTTGTAGAACTGCTCAAGCGGGATGAGTGCTTCAGACTTCAGGCCAGCGTGAACGGTTACCCAGCGAGCTTGGTAATCGATATCAACGATAACACCGGTGATGATGGAGCCTGCCTGAAGGTTCAGGGTTTTTAGGCTTTCTTCAAAGAGTTCCGCAAAGCTTTCGCTCATTTTAATTCCTGTTGATGAGGGCGAAGAATACGCCCATCTCCACACCCCAGACGGTGTGGGTTAGTTTCATTTAGAAGAAGCGCCCCAGGACTATGACTGGTCCCCTGCGGCCTTCTTGGTCACCCGGCGATATCGCGAATGGCGATCTCGCTCATGATGCGTTCCAGCACCTGGTCAATGGATAATTCCGTGGAATCCAGCTGTATGGCGTCAGCCGCCGGCTTGAGCGGGGCTACCGCTCGCTGGGTGTCACGCTCATCGCGTGCACGTATCTCATCTAGCAGACTCGACAGACTAACACCCTCGACTTTGCCCTTCAACTGCAAATATCGACGGCGTGCCCTTTCCTCGGCGCTGGCGGTCAGGAAAATCTTCAGCGGCGCATCTGGAAATACCACCGTGCCCATGTCACGACCATCGGCCACCAGGCCCGGCGCTTCCTGGAAAGCGCGCTGGCGCTGCAGCAGCGCCTCGCGCACCGCGGGCAATGCAGCCACCTGGGAGGCACCCGAACCGACGCTTTCGGTACGGATCACATCACTGACTTCGTCACCCTCCAGGATGATGCGCTGCAGCTGACCTTCGGTCGCCGCGATGAATTGCACATCCAGATGAGCGGCGAGTTTTTTCAGCAACTCTTCATTGGTCAGGTCGACGCCGTGGTTATGCGCAGCGAATGCCAGCAAACGGTACAGCGCACCGGAATCCAGCAGGTTCCAGCCCAGGCGCCTGGCCAGGATCCCGGCTATGGTGCCTTTGCCCGAGCCGCTTGGCCCATCGATGGTGATGACCGGTGCAATGCTCTTCACGACTGGGCCTCTTGCGCAACGCGGATACCGACCTGCGCGCACAGCGCGAGGAAGTTGGGGAACGAGGTCGCCACGTTGGCGCAGTCGTGGATGCGGATCGGCGCCATGGCGCGCAGCGAGGCAACGCTGAAGGCCATGGCAATCCGGTGGTCGCCGTGACCATGGACTTCACCACCACCGATCGAACCGCCATCGATGATGATGCCATCCGGGGTCGGTTCACACTTGACGCCCAGCGCCAGCAAGCCATCGGCCATGACCTGGATCCGGTCCGACTCCTTGACCCGCAGCTCTTCGGCGCCGCGCAGCACGGTGCGCCCTTCGGCGCAGGCCGCAGCGACGAACAGCACCGGGAATTCGTCGATCGCCAACGGAACCAGCGCCTCGGGAATCTCGATACCCTTGAGTTTAGCTGCTCGCACGCGCAGGTCCGCCACTGGCTCGCCGCCGACTTCACGCTGGTTTTCCAGGGTGATGTCAGCCCCCATCAGGCGCAGGATGTCGATCACGCCGGTGCGGGTCGGGTTGATGCCGACATGCTCCAGCACCAGCTCCGAACCCTCGGCGATCGACGCGGCCACCAGGAAGAACGCCGACGACGAGATGTCGCCCGGCACTTCAATGTGGGTCGCGGTCAGCTTGCCGCCGGACTCGACCGAAGCGGTAGCACCGTTGACGCTGACCGGGTAGCCGAAGCCGCGCAGCATGCGCTCGGTGTGGTCGCGAGTCGGTGCAGGCTCGGTGACGGTGGTCTTGCCTGCGGCGTACAGACCCGCCAGCAGCAGGCAGGATTTAACCTGGGCACTGGCCATTGGCATGGTGTAGGTCAGGCCCTTGAGCTTGTTACCACCGCGAATGGTCATCGGCGGACGGCCTTCAGCGGCAGTCTCGATCACGGCACCCATTTCACGCAGCGGGTTGGCCACGCGATTCATCGGGCGCTTGGACAGCGAAGCGTCGCCGGTCAGGGTGCTGTCGAAGTCCTGTGCCGCCAGCAGGCCGGACAACAGGCGCATCGAGGTACCGGAGTTGCCCAGGTAGATCGGACCCGGTGCTGGCTTGAGGCCATGCAGGCCGACACCGTGAATGGTCACACGACCATGGTGCGGGCCTTCGATGACCACGCCCATGTCGCGGAACGCCTGCAGGGTCGCCAGGGCGTCTTCGCCCTCGAGGAAGCCTTCGACTTCGGTCACGCCTTCGGCCAGGGAGCCCAGCATGATCGAACGGTGGGAAATCGACTTGTCACCTGGTACGCGAATCCGACCGGACAGGCGGCCACCAGGTTGAGCCAGGAAAATCAGATCGTTGGAATTCATAGCGTCCACATAGGCCCGACGGGCCAGGATTTTACTGAAATGCTCGCGGGCAACCCGGGCGCGAGTGAAAACGCCCAATAATTGGTGCCCATCCCCTGCATCGACCGCGTCGCGCAAGGCGTCGAGGTCGCTGCGAAATGTATCGAGTGTGCGCAGGACAGCTTCGCGGTTGGCGAGGAAGATGTCATGCCACATGACCGGGTCGCTTCCGGCGATTCTTGTGAAATCGCGGAAACCGCCCGCAGCGTAACGGAAGATCTCAAGGTTTTCATTGCGCTTGGCCAGCGAGTCGACCAGGCCGAATGCCAGCAAGTGCGGCAGATGACTGGTGGCCGCCAACACTTCGTCGTGGCGTTCGACCTGCATGTGCTCGACATCGGCGCCCAACTCGCGCCACAGACGATCGACCACGGCCAGGGCCTGCGGATCGGTCTGCTCCAGCGGTGTCAGGATCACTTTATGGCGACGGAACAGTTCGGCATTCGAGGCTTCCACCCCGCTCTGCTCGGAACCGGCGATCGGGTGGCCCGGCACGAAGCGCGCCGGCATGCCGCCGAAAGCCTCGCTCGCCGCACGCACGACATTGCCCTTGGCGCTGCCGACGTCAGTCAGGATCGCTTGCCCCAGATCCATGCCCGCCAGACGGCCGAGCATTTTTTCCATGGCAAGGATCGGCACGGCCAACTGGATCACGTCGGCGCCCTGGCAAGCAACCGCCAGGTCATCTTCGCAGCGATCCACCACACCCAGCTCAACCGCGAGTTTGCGCGACTGCGGGTCGAGATCGACCCCGACCACTTCGCGGCACAGGCCACTTTCGCGCAAACCCTTGGCAAACGAACCGCCGATCAACCCCAGACCGACCACCACCAGGCGTCCAATCATGGGTTCAGCAGATTGCAGTGCAGTGACATCAACCACGGGCCAGAACCTTGGCCAGCGCCTCGAGGAAGCGGCTGTTTTCCGCCGGCAGGCCAATGGTGATGCGCAAGTGGTTCGGCATGCCGTAGTTGGCCACCGGACGCACGATCACGCCTTCGCGCAGCAGCCCCTGGAACACCGGGGCCGCCACCTGACCGAGGTCAACGCAGATGAAGTTGCCTTTGGATGGAATCCAGCCCAGCCCCAGATCACGGAAACCCGCTTCCAGTTGCTGCATGCCCGACTCGTTCAGGCGACGGCTTTCAGCCAGGTATTCGGCGTCCTGAAGCGCAGCGCAGGCAGCGGCCAAGGCCAGGCTGTTGACGTTGAACGGCTGGCGCACGCGGTTCAGCACATCGGCGACCACGGCGGTGGACAAGCCATAGCCGACGCGCAACGCCGCCAGGCCGTAGGCCTTGGAGAATGTGCGCGACACCAGCAGGTTCGGGTAAGCCGCGAGGAAGTCCAGGCCGTCCGGCAGGTCGCTGCCTTCGGCGTATTCGATGTAGGCCTCGTCCAGCACCACCAGCACGTGCTCAGGCACGTCCTGGAGGAATTCGTCCAGCGCCTCGGTATCGAACCAGGTCCCGGTCGGGTTGTTCGGGTTGGCGATGAACACTACGCGGGTATTGGCGTCGATGGCCGCCAGCATCGCCGGCAGGTCATGACCCCAGTCCTTGGCCGGAATCACTTTGGCCTGGGCGCCGACGGCCTGGGTCACGATCGGGTAGACCGCAAACGCATGTTCGCTGAACACCGCGTTGAGGCCTGGCGCCAGGTAGGCGCGCGCCACCAACTCAAGGATGTCGTTGGAGCCATTGCCCAGCGTCACCTGGTTAAGTTCGACGCGGCACTGCTCGGCCAGCAGGGTCTTGAGCGAAAAACCGTTGCCGTCCGGATAACGGGTCAGCTCAGCCAACTCTTCACGGATGGCCGCCAGGGCCTTGGGACTGGCACCCAGCGGGTTTTCGTTGCTTGCCAGCTTGACGATGCTGGCCGGATCGAGATCCAGCTCACGCGCCAGTTCGTCCACGGGCTTGCCCGGAACGTATGGCGAAAGTTGTTGCACGCCCGGCTGTGCCAGAGCGAGGAAATTGCCACTCATTTGCTACCGCCCCTTAGAGAACTGCTTTCGGGTAGGAACCCAGCACTTTGAGTGCTACTGCTTCCTGGCTGATCTTTTCCAGCACACCTTTTACCAGCGGATCGCGGTGGTGGCCGACGAAATCGATGAAGAACACGTAGGTCCATTTACCGCTGCGCGACGGACGGGTCTCGATTCGCGTCAGGTCGATGCCGTTGTCGTGGAACGGCACCAGCAATTCGTGCAGCGCGCCCGGCTTGTTGCTCATCGAGACGATGATCGACGTCTTGTCGTCGCCGGTCGGCGGCACTTCCTGGTTACCGATCATGAGGAAGCGCGTGGAGTTGTCCGGGCGGTCCTCGATTTTCTCGGCCAGGCGAGTCAGCCCGTAGAGGCCGGCCGCCATGTCGCCGGCGATCGCCGCCGAGTTCCACTCGCCCTTGACCCGCTTGGCCGCTTCGGCGTTGCTGGACACCGCCACGCGCTCGACATTCGGGTAATGGGCGTCCAGCCACTTGCGGCACTGGGCCAGGGACTGGGCGTGGGAGTAGATGCGGCTGATGCTGTCGGTCTTGGTGTTTTCACCGACCAACAGGTGATGGTGAATCCGCAGCTCGACTTCGCCACAGATCACCATGTCGTGCTCGAGGAAGCTGTCGAGGGTGTGGTTGACCGCGCCTTCGGTGGAGTTTTCCACCGGGACCACGCCAAAGTTCACCGCACCGGCCGCCACTTCGCGGAACACTTCGTCGATGGCCGCCATCGGCTTGCTGATCACGGCGTGGCCGAAGTGTTTCATGGCCGCAGCCTGGGTGAAGGTGCCTTCAGGACCGAGGTACGCCACTTTCAGCGGCTGCTCGAGAGCCAGGCACGAGGACATGATTTCGCGGAACAGCCGCGCCATTTCTTCGTTGCCCAGCGGCCCCTGGTTGCGCTCCATGACACGCTTGAGCACTTGAGCTTCGCGCTCGGGACGATAGAACACCGGCACTTCGCCTTCGGCCAGCGAGGCCATCTTTACTCGCGCGACTTCCTGGGCGCAACGCGCACGCTCACTGATCAGCTCCAGGACTTTAGTGTCCAGAGCATCAATGCGAACGCGCAGTGCCTTGAGTTCTTGCTCAGACATTAGCCGTGTTCCTTCTCGAACTCTGCCATGTACGCCACCAGCGCGTTGACCGCGTTGATATCGACGGCGTTATAGATGGAGGCGCGCATGCCGCCCACGGAACGGTGGCCCTTGAGGTTCAGCAGGCCACGCTCGTCGGCACCGGCCAGGAACGGCTTGTCCAGACGGTCATCGGCCAGGCGGAACGGCACGTTCATCCACGAGCGGTCCGACTTGTTGATCGGGTTGCTGTAGAGGCCGCTGGCGTCGATGAAGTCGTACAGCGTGCGCTGCTTGACGTCATTGAGCTTGCCGATGGCTTCGACACCGCCCTGCTCCTTGAGCCACTCGAACACCAGGCCGGACAGGTACCAGGCCAGGGTCGGTGGGGTGTTGTACATCGAGCCATTGTCGGCCGCGACCTTGTAGTCGAGCATGGTCGGGCACTGGGAACGGGCGCGACCCAGCAGGTCTTCACGCACGATGTTGACCACGATGCCGCTCGGGCCGATGTTCTTCTGGGCGCCGGCGTAGATCATGCCGAAGCGCGAGACATCCACCGGACGCGAAAGGATGTCCGAGGACATGTCGGCCACCAGCGGAACATCACCGGTCTCGGGAATCCACTGGAATTCCAGGCCGCCGATGGTTTCGTTCGGTGCGTAGTGCACGTAGGCCGCGTCTTTCGACAGCTTCCATTCGTTCTGGCCAGGAATGGCGAAGTAGTCGTAGGGCTTGGCGGTGGCGGCAACATTGACGTGGCCGAAGCGCGACGCTTCTTCGATGGCTTTCTGCGACCAGATACCGGTGTCGATATAGTCCGCGGAGCCATTTTCCGGCAGCAGGTTCAGGGGAATCTGGGCAAATTGCTGGCTGGCGCCACCTTGCAGGAACAGCACTTTATAGTTCGAGGGGATATTCAGCAGATCACGCAGATCCTGCTCGGCCTTGGTGGCGATGGACACGAACTCATCGCTGCGATGGCTCATTTCCATGACCGACAGACCCTTGCCGTGCCAGTCGAGGAGTTCACCCTGGGCGCGCTGCAGGACAGCTTCGGGAAGCGCCGCAGGACCGGCACAGAAGTTATAGGCTCTCTTGCTCACATCCAATCTCGCTCTGATTTGGTGGTATCACTGTAGGAGCGAGCTTGCTCGCGAAAAACCTGAGAGCGCAAGGGTGCACCAGACGCTCTGCGTTATCGTTGACGACCATCGCGAGCAAGCTCGCTCCTACAGGGGATCTCATTATTTCAAAAGGGACAAACAACAAGGGGGCGAATTTTCATCCGCCCCCTGTTTACCCGCTTATTCCTGTGGTTCTTCGTCAGCGGCGGCGTCGAGTTGCTGGTCCTCGACGATTTCGTCGATCACGACATTGCCCTCGAACCCGGCACCTTCTTCACCTTCCAGCTCTTCACCCTCGACTTCCGACGGCTCCTGGACCCGCTCCAGACCGACCAGCGTTTCATCGCTGGCCAGCTTGATCAGGGTCACGCCCTGGGTGTTACGACCCAGGCTGGACACTTCGTCGACACGGGTACGTACCAGGGTACCCTGGTCGGAAATCAGCATGATCTCCTCGCCATCGAGCACCTGGACCGCACCGACCAGACGGCCGTTACGATCGTTGCTGACCATGGCGATCACGCCCTGGCCGCCACGCTTGTACTCAGGGAACTCGGTGATCGCAGTGCGCTTGCCGTAACCACGCGCCGAAGCGGTGAGGATCTGGCTGCCTTCTTCCGGGATCAGCATGGAAATCAGCTTCTGCCCTTCCGGCAGGCGCATGCCGCGTACACCGCGGGCGGTACGGCCCATGGCGCGAACGTCGGATTCCTTGAAGCGCGTCACCTTGCCGCCGTCGGAGAACAGCATGACTTCGCGTTCGCCATCGGTGATGGCCGCGGAGATCAGCACGTCGCCTTCGTCCAGCTCCAGCGCGATCAGGCCGACGCTGCGTTGACGGCTGAAGGATTCCAGCGGGGTCTTCTTCACGGTGCCGTTGGCGGTGGCCATGAAGATGAAGTGACCCTCGGTGTATTCCTCGACCGGCAGCATGGTGGTGATGTATTCACCATCATCCAGCGGCAGCAGGTTGACCAGCGGACGACCACGGGCGGCGCGGGACGCTTCAGGGATTTCGTAGGTTTTCAGCCAGTACACCTTGCCCTTGCTGGAGAATAGCAGCAGCGTGGTGTGGCTGTTGGCCACCAGCAGGTGAGCGATGTAGTCCTCATCCTTGACGCCGGTGGCCGACTTGCCTTTACCGCCACGACGCTGGGCCTGGTACGCAGCCAATGGCTGGGTCTTGGCGTAGCCACCGTGGGAAATGGTCACGACGCGATCTTCTTCCGGGATCATGTCGCCCAGGGTCAGGTCGAGACGGGCATCGAGGATCTCGGTGCGACGCACGTCGCCGTATTCGGCACGGATCACTTCCAGCTCTTCGCGGATCACTTCCATCAGGCGCGTGGCGCTGTTGAGGATGCGGATCAGCTCGCCGATCTGGTTGAGGATCTCTTGATACTCGGCCAGCAGTTTTTCGTGTTCCAGGCCGGTCAGGCGGTGCAGACGCAGTTCCAGGATGGCTTGCGCCTGCTCTGGCGACAGGAAGTACTTGCCGTCGCGCAGGCCGTATTGCGGGTCGAGGTTTTCCGGACGGCACGAATCGGCGCCGGCACGCTCCACCATCGCCACAACGGCGGAGGACTCCCAAGGGGTGCTGACCAGCGCTTCCTTGGCTTCCGACGGGGTTGGCGAGGCCTTGATCAGGGCGATGACCGGGTCGATGTTCGACAGGGCAACCGCTTGACCTTCCAGGATGTGACCACGTTCGCGCGCCTTGCGCAGTTCGAACACGGTACGGCGGGTGACGACTTCGCGACGGTGACGGACGAAGGCTTCCAGCAGGTCCTTGAGGTTCAGGATGCGTGGACGGCCGTCGATCAGCGCCACGATGTTGATGCCGAATACCGCTTGCAGCTGGGTCTGGGCGTAGAGGTTGTTGAGGATCACCTCAGGCACTTCGCCACGACGCAGTTCGATCACGACGCGCATGCCGTCCTTGTCGGACTCGTCGCGCAGTTCCGTGATGCCTTCGAGCTTCTTCTCTTTTACCAGCTCGGCGATCTTCTCGATCAGGCGAGCCTTGTTCAGCTGGTAAGGCAGTTCGGTGATGACGATCTGCTGGCGGCCACCGACCTTGTCGATGTCTTCGATCATCGAGCGGGCGCGCATGTAGATGCGGCCGCGACCGGTGCGGTAGGCTTCGATGATGCCGGCGCGACCGTTGATGATCGCGGCGGTCGGGAAGTCCGGACCCGGGATGTATTGCATCAGCTCGTCGACGGTCAGCTCGGGGTTGTCGATGAGCGCCAGGCAACCGTCGATGACTTCACCGAGGTTGTGCGGCGGAATGTTGGTCGCCATGCCCACGGCGATACCGCTGGAGCCGTTGACCAGCAGGTTGGGAATACGGGTCGGCATGACCGCCGGGATCATTTCGGTGCCGTCGTAGTTCGGCACCCAGTCCACGGTTTCCTTATGCAGGTCGGCCAGCAGCTCGTGCGCCAGCTTGGTCATGCGCACTTCGGTGTATCGCATGGCCGCGGCGTTGTCGCCGTCCACCGAACCGAAGTTGCCCTGGCCGTCTACCAGCAGGTAGCGCAGGGAGAATGGCTGCGCCATCCGAACGATGGTGTCGTACACCGCGGTATCACCGTGCGGGTGATACTTACCGATCACGTCACCGACAACACGGGCAGATTTCTTGTACGGCTTGTTGAAGTCGTTGCCCAGCTCGCTCATCGCGAACAGCACGCGCCGGTGCACGGGCTTCAAGCCATCGCGCGCATCCGGCAGTGCCCGCCCGACAATTACGCTCATCGCGTAGTCGAGATAGGACTGCTTCAGCTCGTCTTCGATATTGACCGGGAGGATTTCTTTGGCCAGTTCGCCCATGAGAAGCCTGATTCCTTTTTCTGGTGAAACTTCGTCACATCCATATGGGACGAACGAAGCTCGCCGCTGCAGGCTGAGTGCCGTGCACCGACTTACGACAAATCAACGAGTTATGCCATGGATCTGCGCAGTAAAGGTCGCCCCGCGGGACAACCTTGGAAACCGCCGGATGTTATCACAAGAGCCGCCACGCACCTATCCCCCTGATGCGCATGGAGCATAGTTAGTTGACCGATGACAGGCTTGAAGGGGATCAGAGAGGCTTAGAGCCGAGTTGAATGCTGAATTGGGGGGTTGATTCAGGCTGATTCACTGTCTTTCAGGGCCTCTTCGCGGGCAAGCCCGCTCCTACAGGGATCTGTGTCGATCACAAACCCTGTGGGAGCCAGCCTGCTGGCGATGGCGTCCTTTCAAACGCCACGGCAATCAATGGAGGCGCTTGCGGCACATCAACTGGGTCATTTTCGCCGTATCCGGTCGCTCGACGATGCCTTTTTCGGTGACGATCGCATCGATCAGGTCCGCCGGGGTTACGTCGAACACCGGGTTGAACGCATCGACATCGGCGCCGAGCCGCTGGCCACCTACCTCCAGCAGCTCGCGCCCATCGCGCTCCTCGAGCACGATGTCGTCGCCACTGGCCAGGTTCATGTCGATGGTCGAACTCGGCGCCACCACCATGAAGCGCACGCCGTGGTGCATGGCATTGACCGCCATCTGATAGGTGCCGATCTTGTTGGCCACGTCGCCATTGGCGGTGATTCGATCTGCGCCGACGACGACCCAGGTGACGCCCTTTATCTTCATGATATGCGCCGCGGCGGAGTCGGCATGCAGGGTCACCGGAATGCCTTCGTTGGCCAGCTCCCAGGCCGTCAGTCGGGAGCCTTGCAACCATGGACGGGTTTCGCTGGCATACACGCGCTCGACCATGCCCTCGATAAAGGCACCGCGAATGACCCCCAGCGCCGTGCCGAACCCACCGGTGGCCAGTGCGCCGGTGTTGCAATGGGTCATGATCGCCTGGGCGTTGCCCTGGTGCTTGCGGATCAGGTCGACGCCCAGTTGCGCCATGGTCAGGTTGGCTTCGCGGTCGCTTTCATGAATGGCCAGGGCCTCGGCTTCCAGCACGGACAGCGGATCTGCGTGTTTTTTCAGGCGATCCAGACGCTCGCGCATGCGCCCAAGGGCCCAGAACAGGTTGACCGCGGTCGGACGGGAATCGGCGAGCAGCGCAAAATCTTCCTCCAGCGCCGCCTGCCAGTGCCCGCCCTCGGCAAACCGGGCGCGCGCCGCCAGCACAACGCCATAGGCGGAACTGATGCCAATGGCCGGCGCGCCGCGCACTACCATCGAGCGAATGGCTTCGGCCACTGCCGCCGCGCTGGTGCAGGCGATCCAGGTTTCCTCGAACGGCAAAACTCGCTGATCCAGCAGGTACAAGGTGCCATCACGCCAATCGATGGCCTTCACTTTCTCAGCAGCCAACAGTCGATCGCGCATCAAACACCCCGCAGTCAGAAACAAAAGCCGCCGATTATAGCGATCCCCCGGCGAAGACGCTCGGGTATACTTCGCCATCCTTTACAAAAGCACTGGAACCGATCCTCGATGCCGAACACTGCCCCTGCGCTCGATCTGTTGTTGCTGCCGACCTGGCTGGTACCCGTCGAACCCGCTGGCGTCGTGCTCAAGGATCATGCCCTGGGCATCCGCGACGGGCGCATCGCCTTCATCGGTCCACGCAGCGCTGCGCTGCAGCTTAACGCAACCGAAGTGCGCGAATTGCCGGACATCCTGCTCAGCCCCGGCCTGATCAACGCCCACGGGCATGCGGCAATGACCCTGTTCCGTGGCCTGGCCGACGATCTGCCGCTGATGACCTGGCTGGAAAACCATATCTGGCCGGCCGAAGCCAAGTGGGTCGACGAGGATTTCGTCCGCGACGGCACGGACCTGGCCATCGCCGAGCAACTCAAGGGTGGCATCACCTGTTTCTCTGACATGTATTTCTTCCCGAAGGTTGCCAGCGAGCGCGTACATAACAGCGGCATCCGCGGACAAATCGCCATTCCGATCCTCGACTTCCCGATCCCGGGCGCCAGCACCGCGGACGAGGCGATCCGCCAGGGCGTCGAGCTGTTTGGCGACCTCAAGCATCACGAACGCATCAAAATCACCTTCGGCCCCCATGCACCCTACACCGTGGGCGATGAAAACCTGGAAAAAATCCGGGTGATCGCCGAAGAACTGGACGCGTCGATCCACATGCACGTGCATGAAACCGCCTTCGAAGTGCAGCAAGCGCTCGAACAGCGCGGTGAACGCCCGCTGGCCCGCCTGGCGCGCCTGGGCTTGCTGGGGCCGCGCTTCCAGGCGGTTCACATGACCCAGATCAGCGAGGAAGACCTGGCGTTGCTGGTAGAAAGCAACACCCATGTCATTCACTGCCCCGAGTCGAACCTGAAGCTGGCCAGCGGTTTCTGCCCGGTGGAGCGCTTGTGGCAGGCCGGGGTCAACGTCGCCATCGGCACCGACGGCGCCGCCAGCAACAATGACCTGGACCTGCTGGGCGAAACCCGCACCGCCGCCCTGCTGGCCAAGGCCGTCGCGGGCTCGGCCACGGCTCTCAGCGCCCACAGCGCCCTGCGCATGGCCACCCTCAACGGTGCCCGCGCACTGGGGATCGAAGCCGAGGTCGGCTCGCTGGAAGTCGGCAAGGCCGCCGACATCGTCGCCTTCGACCTCTCGAGCCTGGCCCAGCAGCCAGTCTACGACCCGGTTTCGCAGCTTATATATGCATCCGGCCGCGATTGCGTGAAACACCTTTGGGTCGCGGGCAAGCAACTGCTCGACGACCGCCGCCTGACACGGATGGACGAACAGCAACTCGTCGCCACCGCCAAGGCCTGGGGCCAGCGCATCAGCGGCCGCAAAGAATCGTAAGTCCCCCGGACTCAACCCCGGGGCTACAGGATTTTTCAAGTTTTAGAGGACTTAAACCATGAGCAACGTCGACTACGCCGAAATCGCCAAATTCGAAGCCCTGGCCCATCGCTGGTGGGACCGCGAGAGCGAATTCAAACCGCTGCACGACATCAACCCGCTGCGGGTCAACTGGATTGACGAACGCGTCAGCCTGGCCGGCAAGAAAGTCCTCGACGTCGGTTGCGGCGGCGGCATCCTCAGTGAAGCCATGGCCCAGCGCGGCGCGACCGTGACCGGCATCGACATGGGCGAAGCGCCACTGGCGGTCGCTCAACTGCATCAGCTGGAATCGGGCGTGAACGTCGAATACCGGCAGATCACCGCCGAAGCCCTGGCCGAGGAGATGCCGGAGCAGTTCGACGTGGTCACCTGCCTGGAAATGCTCGAGCACGTGCCGGACCCGTCCTCGGTGATCCGCGCCTGTTTCCGTATGGTCAAGCCGGGCGGCCAGGTGTTCTTCTCCACCATCAACCGCAACCCGAAGGCGTACCTGTTCGCCATCGTCGGCGCCGAATACATCATGAAGCTGTTGCCACGCGGCACCCACGACTTCAAGAAATTCATCCGCCCTTCCGAGCTCGGTGCCTGGAGCCGCATGGCCGGCCTGACCGTCAAGGACATCATCGGCCTGACCTACAACCCGTTGACCAAGCATTACAAACTGGCGTCCGACGTGGACGTCAACTACATGATCCAGACCCTGCGCGAGGAGTAAGCCGATGCGTATCAGAGCAGTTCTTTTCGACATGGACGGCACCCTGCTCGACACCGCGCCGGACTTCATTGCGATTTGCCAGGCGATGCGTGCCGACCGGGGTTTGCCACCGATCAACGACAAGCACATCCGCGACGAAATCTCCGGCGGTGCCAAGGCAATGGTCGCTGTGACCTTCGCCATGGACCCGGAGTCGCCGGGCTTCGAGGCATTGCGCCTGGAGTTCCTCGAGCGCTACCTGGTGGGTTGCGCGGTGCACAGCAAGCTGTTCGACGGCATGGGCGAACTGCTGGCCGACATCGAGAAGGCCAACCTGATCTGGGGCGTGGTCACCAACAAGCCGCTGCGTTTCGCCGAGCCGATCATGCAGCAGCTGGGGCTGGCCGAGCGCTCGGCGCTGCTGATCTGCCCGGATCACGTGAAAAACAGCAAGCCTGACCCGGAGCCGCTGATCCTCGCCTGCAAGATGCTCGACCTCGACCCGGCCAGCGTGCTGTTCGTGGGCGATGACCTGCGCGATATCGAATCGGGGCGCGATGCCGGCACGAAGACGGCCGCCGTGACGTTCGGTTATATCCACCCGGACGACAATCCGCGGCATTGGGGCGCGGATGTGGTGGTCGATCATCCGCTGGAGTTGCGCAAGGTGCTCGATAGCGCCCTCTGTGGCTGCTGAAGTTTTTTTGTAGGAGCTGGCTTGCCAGCGAAGAGGCCCCTGAAATTTGCATCGATCTTTTGGCCGCCTTCGCTGGCAAGCCAGCTCCTACAAGGGACCGCGTAACGGACGCTCGTATTCTGATTGGTTGAGGTTTTTATGTTTGATTATTCCGCCCGCCCCGATCTGCTCAAGGACCGGGTCATCCTGGTCACCGGCGCTGGCCGTGGCATTGGTGCCGCCGCCGCCAAAACCTATGCTGCCCATGGCGCCACCGTCCTGTTGCTGGGCAAGACCGAAGCCAACCTGACCCAGGTCTATGACGAGATTGAAGCCGCTGGCCATCCGCAACCGGCGGTGATCCCGTTCAACCTGGAAACCGCCCTGCCCCATCAGTACGATGAGCTGGCCGCGATGATCGAGGGCGAATTCGGCCGCCTCGACGGTTTGCTGCACAACGCGTCGATCATCGGTCCGCGCACCCCGATCGAACAGCTGTCCGGCGAAAACTTCATGCGCGTCATGCAGGTCAACGTCAACGCCATGTTCATGTTGACCAGCACCCTGCTGCCCCTGCTCAAGCTGTCCCAGGATGCCTCGGTGGTGTTCACTTCCAGCAGCGTCGGCCGCAAGGGTCGCGCGTATTGGGGTGCTTACGGCGTCTCGAAATTCGCCACCGAAGGCCTGATGCAAACCCTGGCCGACGAAGTCGACACCGTGGCGCCTGTGCGCTCCAACAGTATCAACCCGGGGGCCACCCGCACCAGCATGCGCGCCCAGGCGTATCCGGGTGAAAATCCGCTGAACAACCCAACCCCCGAGGAGATCATGCCGGTCTACCTCTACCTGATGGGCCCGGACAGCACCGGTATCAACGGCCAGGCATTCAACGCCCAGTAATACCGTACGTCGCATTTGTGCCGCGTCGGCTTCCCGACGCGGCACTCCAGCGACAGCGCCACTTCAGTCAAACAACCGTCGCACATTGTCCTTCGCCAACTTAACAAACATTCAAGTTGTTGATTCATAACGGTTTTTTATCAAAATCGGTAAATGGCACGACTTTCGCTCTGAATTTGTCCCGACTAGCTGCGAAAAAGCAGAGGGGGCGATGCCAAATCGCAGATTACTAATCTGCGATAAAGCAGATTAAGCTTGTACGAAATGTCCTACGGGACTGACGGACCAGTATGACGCGCAGCCTGAGACTGCTCGCCCCCAGCTTGTAAGACAGCCTTACTGCTCAAGGGCGCACGCCATATGAAACCACCTTCCCAGACCAACGCAATTGACTTCGACAGCGCCAAATTGCAACGCCTGGGTTTTGGTCAGCAGCCGCCGATTCTGGAGAGGCCCGTCAGCCTTGCGCAGTTGCGCCAGCAATTGAACCTGCAGCTGCAAACCAGCCTTGAGCCGCAACGCATACTCGGGCTGTTCTACCGCGAAATCCAACGACTGGTACCCCTTGATGCCTTGAGCTATCAGCACAAGAGCAGTGACTTGCGCCTGGAATTCGGCCTGCGGGGCCACCACTCGATCAGCTACAGCCTGAGCCACGAAGGCGAGCACCTGGGCGAACTGGTCTTTCGCCGCAACCAGCGTTTCAGCGAGCAGGAACAGGGCCATCTGGAATCCCTGCTGGCCGCCCTGCTGTTCCCGATGCGCAACGCCTTGCTATACCGTGCCGCCACCCAAAGTGCGTTGCGTGACCCGCTGACGGACACCGGCAATCGCATCGCCATGGACCAGACGCTGCAGCGGGAAATCGAGCTGGCACGACGGCATATGCAACCCTTGTCCTTGTTGATGCTGGACATCGATCACTTCAAGCAGATCAACGACACCCATGGGCACGGCGCTGGCGATGACGTGCTCAAGGCCGTGGCCGCCTCGATCAAGAATCAGTTGCGCAACGTCGACATGGTGTTTCGCTACGGCGGCGAAGAGTTCCTGATTTTGCTGTCCAACACCAGCCGGGAAGCGGCGGCCCTGGTCGGCGAACGCCTGCGATGCGCAGCGCAGACCGAGGATTATCCGGCCGATGGCTGCACGGTCGAGCTGACGGTCAGCCTCGGCTGCTCAACCCTGCTGCCGGGAGAATCCGCCGAGAGCCTGTTACGCAGGGCCGACAGTGCGCTGTACGTCGCCAAGCGTGAGGGGCGTAATCGCTTGACGATGGCGGGGTGACTCGAGGCGACCTTGTGTTGGTCTTGCGGGCGCCATCGCCGGCAGGCCAGCTCCCACAGTAGATCGGGTATAGCCGTGAGCGATGGGTCGCCTATGAGGTCGCCATCGCGACGACCTCCTACCTCTTCGGACCTACCGCACCGCGCCACGCAACTCACCCACCATGGCCTGCAGCCTCGCCGGCTGCGCCGCCTCAACGGCCACCTCCGGCCCTGCCACCAACGTCACCCGCGACCACAACCGGCGGAACAGGCCCTTGCCCGGATCGCGGCTGAAGAAGCTCCCCCACAAGCCCTGCAATGCCAGGGGAATGACCGGCACCGGGGTTTCTTCGAGAATGCGCGTAAGCCCGCCCTTGAACTCGTCGATCTCGCCATCGGCGGTCAATTTGCCCTCGGGAAAGATGCACACCAACTCGCCGTTCTTCAGATATTGCGCAATGCGCGTGAAGGCCTTTTCGTAGATCTGGATGTCTTCCTGACGGCCCGCGATGGGAATGGTCCCCGCGGTGCGGAAGATGAAATTCAGTACCGGCAGGTTATAGATCTTGTAGTACATCACGAAGCGGATCGGCCGGCGTACCGCACCGCCAATCAGCAAGGCATCGACGAACGACACGTGATTGCACACCAGCAACGCCGCCCCCTCATCGGGAATCAGGTCCAGGTTGCGATGCTCCACGCGGTACATGGAATGGCTGAGCAGCCAGATCATGAAACGCATGGTGAACTCGGGCACGATCCTGAAGATGTAGGCGTTGACCCCGATATTGAGCAACGACACCACCAGGAACAACTGCGGGATCGACAGCTTGACCATGCTCAGCAGGATGATCGAGACAATCGCCGACACCACCATGAACAGCGCGTTGAGAATGTTGTTGGCGGCGATCACCCGAGCCCGTTCGTGCTCGGCAGTACGCGACTGGATCAGGGCATACAGCGGTACGATGTAGAAACCGCCGAAAACCCCGAGGCCGAGGATGTCGAGCAACACCAGCCAGGTGTGGCCGAAACCGAGGATCTCGATCCAGCCATGGCCCAGGGCACTGTCGGGAATCCCGCCGGAATGCCACCACAGCAACAGGCCAAACACGGTCAGCCCAAATGAGCCGAACGGCACCAGGCCGATTTCGACTTTGCGCCCGGAAAGCTTTTCACAAAGCATCGACCCCAAGGCGATACCGACCGAGAACACCGTGAGGATCAAGGTCACCACGGTTTCGTCGCCGTGCATCCACTCCTTGGCATAGGCCGGGATCTGCGTCAGGTAGATCGCCCCGACAAACCAGAACCATGAGTTGCCGACAATCGACCGCGACACCGCCGGGGTCTGTCCCAGGCCCAGTTTCAGCGTGGCCCAGGACTGGCTGAAGATGTTCCAGTTCAGCCGCATGTTCGGCGTGGCCGCTGCCGCCCGGGGAATACCGCGGCTGGCCAGGTAGCCGAGGACAGCGATGGCGATGATCGCGGTGGACACGATTGGCGCGTAGTGACTGGACGACATCATGATGCCGGCGCCGATGGTCCCGGCCAGGATCGCCAGGAAGGTGCCCATTTCCACCAGGCCGTTGCCCCCAACCAGTTCGTCTTCATGCAGGGCCTGGGGCAGGATCGAATACTTCACCGGCCCGAACAGCGCCGAGTGCGTGCCCATGGCGAACAGCGCCACCAGCATCAACGACAGGTGGTCGAACAGGAAGCCCACCGCGCCCACCGCCATGATGACGATTTCCCCGAGCTTGATCAGGCGGATCAGCGCGTCCTTGGCGAACTTCTCGCCGAACTGCCCGGCCAGCGCCGAGAACAGGAAAAACGGCAGGATGAACAGCAGCGCACACAGATTGACCCAGATCGAACGGTCACCTTCGATCGACAGCTTGTACAGGATGGCGAGGATCAAGGACTGCTTGAAGATGTTGTCGTTGAACGCCCCGAGGGACTGGGTCACGAAGAACGGCAGGAAACGCCGGGTGCGCAGCAAGGTGAACTGTGAAGGGTGACTCATCTTCCATGTGTCCCTGAAGCTTAAGAGTGGGTAGCGAGTGGCGTGGATACAGTGATTGGAATGTCGCACGTCGATCCAGGCCACACATTACCTAATCTTTGCCGGTTATTTCTTCAATCCTGCAATGCACGGCGAGACAAACAGCTCGCCGCGCCAGGCACCTTGCACCGTACGCTTGGCGACGATCAGCCACATCACGATCAGCATGCTCACCAGCACACACCCGAAAACACTGAAAAACGTCAGGTGCAGCGTGCTGGCCAGTTTCAACGTTGCCAGAGAATAGACGCCCAACGGAAAGGTGAAACCCCACCAGCCAAGATTGAAAGGGATACCCGCGCGCAGATATCGCAGGGTGATCAGCACGGCCATCAGCATCCACCACAGGCCAAAGCCCCACAGCGTGATCCCGGCGACCAGGCCCAGCCCCGCCGCAATTTCACCGACGCCCGACAGACCGTTGGCGGCGAAGATTGCCGGCGCATCGGCGCCCAACAGCAACATGCCCAAGGCACCGGTGCCAATCGGCCCGAGCGCCAGCCAGCTCGAAGCGGCCATGTTTTCGTGGGGCAGTTTATGCAGCGCCATGCGCAGCAGCAGAATCGTCAGGATGCTGAACGCCACCGGCAGGGAAAATGCCCAGAGCACGTAGCTGGTCACCAGCATCACCAGTTGCGAATGGGCATCGACCAGATGCGGCGCCAACAGGCCACCGCTGGCCGCCGCCACTTCCGCCGCGACCACCGGCAACAGCCAAACGGCTGTCATCTGGTCAATGCTGTGCTCCTGGCGGGTGAACATCAGGTAGGGAATCAGTACGCCGCACGCCAGCGACATCGCCACATCCAGCCACCACAACGTCTCGGCCAGGGCAATCACGCCGTCGCCCCAGCGCGGCAAGCCGAACACCAGGAAGCCGTTGATGATGGTCGCCAAGCCCATGGGGATGGTGCCGAAAAACATCGAAACCGTGGAGTGGCCAAAAATCCGCCGCGCCTCATCGAAAAACAGCGCCCAGCGCGCCGCGTACAGCAGGGTAAACAACAGGAACAAAAAAATATTGAACAGCCAAAGCCCTTCGGCAATGACGTGCAGAACGGGATTGGCAACGGGCAATTGCGCCAGCGCCAAGGCCAGCACGCCGGTGCCCATGGTGGCGGCGAACCAGTTAGGGGTGAACTGGCGAATGACCTCGCGCGGGTGCTGCAAATGACTAAACGGCTTGATACCGGGCTTGATGGTGTTGGGGCATGTCATGGCGAACTCCTCTCCTCGGGTGAGGTGGAGCCCATCATAGATCCGGATAGAATATCGATATAACGGGTAATATCTCTAACTGTTATCTATTTTGCAGATAAACAATCATTCCCCGTACGCTGACGCCACGCCATCAACATCGCGCCGACGGACAAGACGATCAGCCCCGCACCATAACCATCGGCAGTCGCCACCAGGCCGAACGTATGCGTCAGGTTCCCGGCCAGGAACGACGGCAGGCAGAACGCCAGGTAACTGAGCACATAAAACGCCGACATCAATCCGGCCCGTTCATGGGGCAAGGCCAGCGGCACCAGGCTGCGCACGGCACCTAGAAATCCCGCACCGAAGCCGCAGCCGGCGACGAGTGTGCCAAGGAAAAACAGGGGCAGACTCGCGCTGTGCACGCCCAGCAGGATCAGCACGATACCTGTCGGCAGCAGAACTGTGCCCAGTTGCAGCGCCTTGCTGGCGGGTTGATTGCGCAGGGTGAAAATCATCGCAGCACCGGTCAAGGTCAAGGCTGCCACCGTTGCTCCGCCAATCAGGTTCGAGGTCGAACCCGTGGCTGTACGCACCAGCGACGGCGCCAGCGATGCGTAAAAACCGCCGAGCGCCCAGGTCGCCACATTGAGCGGCAAGACCCGCCACAGGGTGGCGCGCGCTTGCACGGGGACATGCAGTGTCGGGCGCAACGATGCCCATGCCCCGGCCTGGGGCGATACGCTCTCTGGCAAACGCCAGACATACACGGCCTGCAACACAAACAGGGCCAGCAACAGCCAGTAGGTCAACTGCAGGGGCGCGGGCGCAAACTCCGCCAGCAGGCCGCAACCCATGCCGCCCATGGCCATGCCGAGCAACGGCGCAACACTGTTGATCAGCGGACCCTGCTGGCGATCGACGTCGAGCAAGGTGGCACTGAGCACGGCGGTCGCCATGCCGGTGGCGAAACCTTGCAGCACCCGGGCACCGATCAGCCAGGCGACGCTATCGGCGTAAATGAACAACAGCATCGCCACGCTGTTGAGCACGACAGCCGTGAAAATCACCGGCTTGCGCCCCAGGTAATCCGAGAGCGAACCCACCGTCAGCAGCGCGGCCAGCAGGCTGAGGGCATACACGCCGAAAATCAGGGTAAGCATGGCGGCAGAAAACTGCAGCTGCTCCTGATACAAGTGATACAAGGGCGTTGGCGCCGTGGAGGCAGCCAGGAAACCGAGCAGGGTGATTGCCAGGAACCACAGGCTTGCACGGTTTGAATGAGAACTGGACATGGGCACACTCCGCAAAAGCTAATTTTTTGCTTTTGCGGAGTGTGCTACCGAGTGCCGTTTAAAGCAAATTCTTTGTGTTAAGGTCCGCTGCATGGCCCTACAGGGCCCGCGAAACAGGAAACATGCGATGACAGCACCCACTTTACGCCCCGGCGGCCGCAGCGCCCGGGTTCAGGAGTCGATTCATACCGCCGTGCGCGAACTGCTCGAAGAGCAGGATCGCGCCAGCGTCACCGTGCCGCAAATTGCCGCGCGCGCGGGCGTCACGCCTTCGACCATCTATCGGCGCTGGGGCGATTTGTCGGCGCTGCTGGCGGACGTCGCCCTGGCCCGTATGCAGCCGGAAACCGAGTCGGCCAACACCGGCAGCCTGGCGGGCGATGTGCGAGCCTGGGCGGATCAGTACCTGGACGAGATGAGTTCCGCGCCTGGTCGCAACATGCTGCGCGATGTGCAAGCGAGCCTGAAGCCGAGCTATTGCGCGACCATCATTGGCGGGCAATTACAGGTGATTCTGGATCGCTATCCGGATCAGCCGAAGCCCGGTGTCGATCGGTTGATCAACATGGTGGCGGCCCCCATTGTGTTTCGCATCCTGTTTTCCGAGGCGGCGCTGGAGAGTGAGGAGCTGCATCGGTTGATCGACATAGCGTTGGGTCAATAAAGCCGCCTTCGCGAGCAAGCTCGCTCCTACAAGGGATCGCGGCCCCCTGTAGGAGCGAGCTTGAACTGGTCAAGTAATCCCGGACACCGATTACGGTGTTTATGCCGCTTTTT
>NZ_JAXDEQ010000032.1:0-68510 GCF_035065025.1 Pseudomonas sp. YuFO8
GGCGAAGGCGTCCTTATAAACGCCTTCGCCGGCAAGCCGGGCTCCTACAAATCAAATGCCGGTTGCCAGGGCAACCGGCGGTGGGTGTCAGACCGCCACGCCACGGATGATCGAAACGGTGCAGTGATAGATGTGCGATTTGGCCGCCAGGCACCAGTTCACATCGTTGTTGTTGAACGGGCGGTAGGCCGGTTCTTCACTGTCGTTACGGGTGCAGGCGCACTGGGCGCAGCTTTGCTTACCGCAGCAGTCGTTGTACGAAATGATGTAGTCCTTGCCGTCGGCCGGGTTGCGGCAGGTGCCGATCCAGGTCACTTTCGAGGCTTCGGTGCCCGGTGGGCAGGACGTCACCGACCCGCCGCAGCAACTGCACAGAAAACCGTCGATGGAACAGTAGCGCCAGTAGTCGCAACTGTTCGGATCACCCGGGTCACCGGCCTTCGGGTCAGTGGCGGCCAGCGCCTTGCTGGTGCGATCCAGGGGCAGCAGCAGCGGCAGGGCGGCACCGGCCACCATCAGCGAGCCCATGCGCGACAGCAGTTTGCGGCGCGAAGTAGTGTCGGCAACACGGCGCGTCGAGCGCTCGAACAACAGATCCAGCAGTTTCATGAAGGTCTCCCTGCCTTATCAGTGGCTATGGCCGTGGCTGTGGTCATGGTCGTGGGGCTGCGCGTTGAGGTATTGCTGCAGCGTGGCGTGCTTCAAGTGCTCAACTTCGAACAGGCTGTCCAGGTGTTCGCGGGAGTTGACCAGGCCTTTGGCGCGCAGGGTGCCGGACTTGTCGATCAGGGCGGCGTAGGGCAGCTTGCCGATCTGGTAGGTCATGCCCACTTCCGGGCCGACCACGTAGGTGGCGTCTTCGAGCTTGTGTTCGCGGATCAGCGCTTGCTGGGCATCCATGTCGCCATCGCTGACGAACACCACGTCGAGCGTACCGGCCTGTTCTTTGGCGATGGATTTGATCGCCGGCAGCAAGGACTTGCAGATCGGGCAGGTCGGCGAGAGGAAAAACAGCAGTTGCGATTTTTCGCCAGCATAGCCGAAGTTCACCGGGCGGCCCTTGCGGTCGGCGGCGGTGATTTGCGGTGCGGCTTCGTTGACGGCCACGCCTTTGTCGACCATCAGCGCGCCGGCCGGCGCCAGGCGACCGTGCAGCACGCCAATCTGACGGACCAGGCCCATGACGACAAACGCCACGGCCACCAGCAGCACCCAGAGCAGAACATTGGAAACTATCAAGCCTTCCATTTCGATTACCTACCAATCAATTTGAGCAGAAGAGGGGAGTTCGCCAGCAGGCCATCGGCCGCGGCGTAGATAAGCAGCGCGACAGCGGCGGCGGCCACGGTGACGAAGCCATCGAACACAGTCATGTCACGCACCACCGGCGCCACGCTGGCCAGCAGCGCCAGCGCCACCAGCACACTGTTGCGCAGCAGCAGCACCGGGCGCAGCGGTTGTGCCTGGTCTGGACCGGCACAGCCGCAGTCGATGTCGCGACGACCGCGCCACAGGTTGATGCCGATGGCGGCGGCGTACAGCGCCAGCAGGCTGGCCGCGCTCAACGCCGCCCAGCCCCGGCTGACCGGGACCAGCAACGCGAAAGCGATGGCCAGTTCCAGCAGCGGGATAAGCCTGGCGCTCGGGCGAACCAGTGCGGTAGGCAGCAGTTGATAATCCGCCAGCTGTTTGGCGAAGCGCCCCGGGGCGCGCACCTTGTGGGTCGCGGCACTGGCCAGCAGCGCCGAAATGGCGAGGGCGCAGGCATTAATGAAGATCGGATCTGATTGCATGGGCCGAATCTCGTTTAGTAGCTCATGACCTGGGTCGCGGTTTTGGCGACCTTGGCCATGCTGCCGGTGTGCTGGTTGGTCTTGAGGTCGAAGATCTGCAAGCCACCTTCAACGTCGGTGCCCAGCAACAGCGGCTTGTCGTCGCCGGTTGCCTGCATGCTCCACACCGGTGCCGGGGCTTGCAGGGTGGCGACTTTCTTCATGGTCTTGAGATCGAAGGCCCAGATGAAGGTGCTCGGGTCTTCCCACTTCATCGGTTCATGAGCGTCATGCATCAGCACGTACAGGCGGTTGAGCTTCGGCGCGACGGCCATCAGCTGCCAGCCGCCCGGTGCCCAGCCGGCTTTCTTTTCTTCGTCGGTGGTCAGCGACCAGCTCGGCAGGATTTTCGGCGTGTCGCCGGAGAAATCCACGGCGCGCACGGTGCCGGTGGTGGTGGTGAAGTAGTAGGTGTCGCCGACGTTGACCGCGCGCTCCACCAGTTTTTCTGCGTTCGGATCGAAGAACGGCGTGCGGTTGCGCGCGGTTTCCTGGCCCTGGTCGTTGAGGGTCACCACCTGCAGGCTGCCGTCGCCGCACAGCGAGGCGAAACGACGTTTGCCCACCGGGTAATTGAGCACGCAGCCAGGGATCGAGATTTCGCTGGCGACGGCCTTGGTCTGGGTGTCGACCACGGTTACCGAGGTCGAGGGGGTGAAGTTGTAGACGTAGACGAAACGATCGTCGCCGCTGGTCTTCAGGGCGTAGCGCTGGGTCAGCGACTCGGCGCGCTTGTTCGGGATCAGCACTTCCCAGGCCGGCGACAGGGTCGAGCTGTCCCAGGCGGTCAGGACGTCGGTGCGGGTGCCGCGGGTGCCGCGCGAATACCAGATGTCGGCGCTGTAGAGCAGCTTGCCGTCGTGGCTCAGGGCCGAAGGCGCGGCGAAACCGGTCGGCACCATGCCCAGCACACGTTTCTGATCCGGGTCGACCACGGTGACACGGCCGGCGACGAAGCTTTCGAACTCGACATCGACGACAAACGCGCGGTGCGGTTCAGCGGGGAAGGCCAGGGTGGTCTGGCCGATGCCGGTGTCGGCCGGCAGGTCCGCACGGGCACTGTTCAAACCGAGTACAAGCAGGCTCAGGCCTAGCGCTGACTGTACGGAGATCCTGTTTGTTCGCATAAGGGGAACTTCCTGAATTGTTGGTAACGCGGATCGCGGGTGAGTGGGCAGATTCTGACCATCGAATAGTGCCTCGCCCGGCAATCCCAGGAATTGCCCTGCCTGCCAAGTGTTTGTGTATCTGTGCCAGTGTCATGTTGCAGGAGCGAGCTTGCTCGCGATGGACGTCAACGATAACGCGCGCTGCCTGAATGACCGGATCGTCCTGACGTTTTTCGCGAGCAAGCTCGCTCCTACAGGGGGGCGGGGGTGGCCAGGGGAAGGGAAAAGCTGAATACGGCACCGCAAGGCTCCAGGTTTTGCGCCCAGATATCGCCCCGGTGACGGCCGATGATGTTCTTGCACAGCGCCAGGCCGATGCCGTTGCCGCTGACCTTGGACGAGAAGAAACCGTCGAACAGCTTCTCTTGCGCTTGGGCCTGGATGCCGCGGCCGCTGTCCTCGATGCTCACCAGCGCCATGCCGTTGTCGGCGCGGGCATGGATGCGCAGCAAACGGCGTTCGACGGGGAGGTCGGCCATTTCTTCGATCGCATTGAACGCCAGGTTGAGGATCACCTGGCCGATCAACACCTTCTCGCAGCTCACCCGCAGCGGCTCGGGAGAGGTGATGACGTCCACGCGCACCAGGCTCGGGTCGGCCCGCAGGCTGATGAAGTAGCGGGTTTCGCGCAGCAACTCGTTGAGGTCGATCAGCTCTTCGCTCTGCTCCAGTTTCACTACGTAATCGCGCACGCTCTTGATGATCACCGAGGCGTGCTCGATCTGCCGCACGGCATTCTGCAGACCCCAGGCGACGCCCTGATCTGCATCGGCGGCGTTGCCCAGGCGAATCACCGCGCCCTCGATGAAATTGCGGGTGGCGGCCAGCGGTTGGCTCAGTTCATGGGCGATGGCCACGGCCATTTCGCCCATGGCGTTGTAGCGCGCCAGGTATTCGAGTTTCTGCTCGCTGACCCGCCGCGCTTCTTCCGCCTGCACCTGTTCGGTGACGTCGTGGAACAACAGCAGGTGCCCGACCAGATCGTCCTCAATCTCGATGTAGCGGCAGGTTGCGTCATGCCAGCGCCACTCGCCGTCGCGCCGCTGCACTTTGTAGTGAACGCTGAACGGCGCGTGCTCCGGTGTTTCGTTGGCGAGCTGTTGCAACAGGCGCTGGCGTGAAGCGTCGTCGCACCAGCCGAGAAAATTCTTGCCCATCAGCTGACGCACTTCGCTAGCGAGCAAATGCGCGCCGGAATCGCTGATGAAGCGGATATCACCCTCGGGGCCCAGCACCGCCACGCCTTCGGCCAAATCCTGCATGAAAGCCTTGAGCCGACTTTCGAAACGCTTGAGGTCACGCTTGACCCTGTCCTCCTTGGAGATGTCGCGAAACTGCACCATCAGCACATCGCGACCGTCCAGGTGCACCAGGGTCGCCACCGCCTCGGAAAGAATCTCGACGCCTTGCTTGGAGCGATAGCACCACTCGATGGCGCGCTGGCCGGTGCGCGCGGCGCCTTCCAGCCAGCGCAGCCCCACCGAGCGCCGGTACTTCGGTGCGTCGCGGGTCATGTCCGGGGCCTTGAGCGGCGTCAGTTCCTCCAGGGTAAAACCCAGCGCCGCCAAGGCGGCAGCATTGGCCCAGAGAATTTCCTTGGTCTGCGCATCGTGAAGAATGATGCACAGCGGCATGGCTTCGACCAGCGCATAAAAATCGTTTGGTTTTGGCAAGTACATCGCACGGCCCTTGGCGGCAGAGATTTGCAGTATGGCGTTTTATACCTGCTCGCACAGCGGGATGCGCTCAGAGGTTACCGGTGTGGCTCTAGGGGTTTTCTTTAGTCGGGGGGCTGCACGCACCAATAGTTGCGCCGGCATGCGGTTTTTACACTGGACCGCAATGCAAGGGTGACTACCACCCATTACCTGTAGGAGCGAGCTTGCTCGCGAAAGGCGTCAACGATGACGCGGGCCGCCTGATTGCTCGCGGTGTCTGGTCGGCCATCGCGAGCAAGCTCGCTCCTACACAATAAGAAAATCGGAGAAAGCCCATGCTGCGTTCAGCGGTCGTGCAACAAGACGCATCGATCGGCGTTGACGAGAATGTCGTCGACAGCCCGGCCTTTGCGCAGGTACTGGAAGAAGTACGCCAACGCCGCAACGATTTCGACGCCGGCTCCCACGTGCCACGGGACATGATCGAGCGCTTCAAGCAGGTGGGCATCTACCGCGCCGCCACGCCGAAATGCTACGGCGGCGACGCCCTGGCCCCGGCAAAGTTTCTGCAAATGATCGAGCGCATCTCCGAAGCCGACGGCTCTGCTGGCTGGGTCGCGAGCTTCGGCAGCGCCGGCGTCTATCTTGCCGCATTGCCAGCAGAAACCCTGGCTGAACTCTATTCGCAAAGCCCTGACCTGGTCTTTGCCGGCGCCCTGTTTCCGCTGCAACCGGCCGAGGTGGTAGAGGGTGGCTACCAGGTCAACGGCACCTGGAAGTTTGCCAGCGGCTGCAAAGGCGCCGACCTGCTGGGTGTGGGCATCGGTGCCGCAGGCGGCAAGCCGCGCACAGCGGTATTGCGTCCGGACCAGGTAGAGATCGTCGAGAACTGGGACGTGGTTGGCCTTAAAGGCACCGGCAGCCACGACCTGCGCGTCACCGACAAGCGCGTCGACGAGCGCTGGACCTTTATCCGGGGTGGGGCTGCAACCATCGATGAGCCGTTGTTCCGGTACCCGTCGATTGCCTACGCCGCGCAAGTGCTGGCAGTGGTCAACCTCGGCCTGGCCCGTGCTGCACTGGATGAAATCAGCCGCATGGCCGGCGGTTCGGGTATCACCGGCGCGCCGAAATTAGCCGACCGCGCTTACGTGCGCATCGAAATCGCCAAGGCTGAAGCCAAGCTCAGTGCTGCGCGCGGTTTCTTCTACAACGCCACCGAACAGGTATGGAACTCGATCCTCGCGGGCAACCCGGTCACGCCGGAGCAGACCAGCCTGCTGCGCCTGTCCGCCATCCACGTGTCGCAGGCCGGTGCCGCCGTGGTGCAGAGCGCCTACAGCCTGGCCGGTACCACTGCCATTTACCTGCGCCATCCGCTGCAGCGTTACATGCGCGACTCGATGGTGGTGACCCAGCACGCCTTCCTCAGCGAAGGGCTGTACGACGGCGCCGGCTCGGTGTTCCTCGGCGTACCGCCGTTCCCGGGCTACATCTGAATTCTCTATTTCAAAAGGATCGACACTCATGACACAGACCACTCAAGAACCGTTGCGCGTCGTCTTCTGCATCGGCATCACCCAGAACTTTTTCGACCTGCCCACCGGCGAAGGCCTGAGCGTATGGAAAGGCTTCAGCCAGATGATGGGTGACCTCGGCGCCATGCCCGGCATCACCGTGCTCGGCGCCATGGATGACGACCGCCTGATGGTCGGCCCGTCGACCAACTCGCCCTGGACCGTGTACATCATGGCCGACGTCGACTGCCACCAGTCGGTGATCGACGCCTGCAACCTGTTCCGCACCACGCCGGTCGGCCAATACAGCCTGTGGCGCTACGCGAAGATCGAAGCGCGCATCGGTCGTCCGCTGACCATCCCTGATGCGGCCAGGGTGTAAGCCATGAACGAGGCCTTGCTGCAGCGTCTTCAGACACTCGAAGGGGAAAGCGCAGTGCGCCGCTTGATGGCGCGCTACATGGACCTGTGCGATGTGCCGCGGGCGGTGGTTGAAGTCAGTGAGTTGGCCCGGTTGTTCACCGTCGATGCGATCTGGGAAGGCGTAGGCAGTTCCGCTGCGCAGACGTTTGGCCAACATCGTGGACGTGAAGCGGTGGCCGCCTTTGTCGGTGGTTACCTGCCGCCTTCGGACCACTTCCGGTTGAACCTGCATTACCTCACCAGCGAATCGATCCTGGTCGACGGCAGCGCGGCGCAAGGGCAGTGGATCATGCAGCAGATCTCCACCTACGCCGATGGCCGCAACGAGCTGTTCGGCACCCGTCTGAACATTGATTTCCGCTGTGTCGACGGCACCTGGCTGATCGCGCATTTCCGTACGCAACGGCTGTTCAACACGGAGCTCAATGCATGAGTACGTTCATCAGCGAATTCCTCCTCGGTGGCAACGGCAAGCGCGTGGCCATCAAGGACTCCATCGACATCGCCGGCCATCCGACCCGCTCGGGCAGCCGTGCCTTTGCCGATGCACCCGCAGCAACTAAAAACGCCGAAGTGGTGGACGCGATCCTCAACGCCGGCTGGCAGATCGTCGGCAAGACCAACCTGCACGAACTGGCCTTTGGCGTCACCGGCATCAACGACTGGACGGGCACGCCGATCAATCCGCAAGCGCCGGATCGTGTTCCTGGCGGCTCGTCCAGCGGTTCCGCTTCGGCGGTCGCGGCCGGGTTGGCGGATATCGCCATCGGCACCGACACCGGTGGTTCGGTGCGGGTGCCGGCGGCCTGCTGCGGCATCGCCGGGCTCAAGCCGACTTACGGTCGGGTCAGTCGTGTTGGCGCACATCCGCTGGAATCCAGCCTCGATTGCGTCGGGCCGTTCGCCAAAACCATGGACGATCTGATCGCCGCCATGCAGGTGATTTGTCCGGGTTTCGCCGTGCAAGGTTTGCCCGGTGACGGTGCCAGGGTCGGCTTCCTCGACGTGGCCTGCGACGCGCATCTGCAAGCCAGCCTCGGTGCTGCCGCCGACCGCGCGGGCTGGCGTCGCAGCCACCTGCAATTGAGCGAATTCGAAGCTGCCTTCGCCGCCGGCCTGACCGTGATCAATTTCGAAAACTGGGCAGCGTTCGGCCACCTGACCGGCAAGGGCCTGATTGGCTCCGATGTAGAAACACGCTTGCTGGTGGCCAGCCGCACTACGCGTGACGAGCTGGCCCAGGCCGAAGCCGTGCGCACAGCGTTCACCCAACAAGTGGACGCGGTGCTGGAAGACTTTGCCGTATTGCTGCTGCCGACGATGCCAAGCCTGCCACCCACGCTGAGTGAAGCGCGTAGCGCCAGCAAGGCCGTCGCCGGCATGACGCCGCTGGTGCGCCCCTTCAACCTCAGCGGCCACCCAGCGCTGAGCGTGCCGGTGGAACTCGATTGCGGCGGGCTCAAAGTCGGCCTGCAGATCGTCGGTCGCAAAGGTCAGGACGAACTGGTCTGCGCCTTCGGTGCGCAGCTGCAAGCCTCTACTAATCAATCATAAAAAGAAGCCATGAGGAGAACCGCATGAGCACTCATGAATACCGGCTGATCGCAACGTCGAAAAGCCCCGAAGACCTGGTCCAGCATGACCGCGTCGACGTCTCGCTGTACAACGACCCGGCGCTGTTCGAAGCCGAGCTCGAGAAGATTTTCTACCGCACCTGGGTGTGGGTTGCCCACGAAAGCGAAGTGCGCAACAGCGGCGACTTCAAGACCGCCACCATCGGCCGTCGCCCGGTGATCGTCGTTCGCGACAAGAAGAACAACATCAACGTGCTGGAAAACCGTTGCCGCCACCGTGGCGCCACCGTGTGCGAGAAGCACAAGGGCAACGCCACCGGTTTCACCTGCCCGTACCACAGCTGGTCCTATGGCCTGGACGGCAAGCTGCGCGCGTTGCCGTATCCGGATGGCTACGAAGGCATCCTGGAGAAATCCGAACTGCCGCTGACCAGCCTGCGCGTGGAAAGCTACGCCGGCATGGTCTTCGCCAGCTACAACGACGAGATCGAGCCGCTGGAAGACTTCCTCGGCGGCGCCAGACACTGGATGGATCTGTTCATGAAACAGGGCGCCGGTTACCCGATCAAGACCCAGGGCGAACACAAGTTCAGCTTCAAGGGCAACTGGAAGATCCAGCTGGAAAACACCACCGACGGTTACCACTTCCCGATCGTGCACAAGTCGTTCATGTCGTCGGTGGATGAAGAAACCTCGGAAATGCTCTCGTTCATGACCGATGAACAAGCCGTGACCCATTCGCTGGGCAACGGCCACAGCGTGATGGTGATGGTGCCGGAGCACGTCGATCTGGATCACGATGACGGCACCGAGCAGTTGCAGGAACGCTTCGCCCACGTCACTGAAGAACTGTCGAAAACCATGCCGGCGGATCAAGTACGCCGCATCGTACGCTCGCTGCACGGCGCCGGTTTCAACCTGAACCTGTTCCCCAACATCGCCATGTCGATGTCGTTCTTCCGCGTCTTGCGTCCGGTGTCGGTCACCGAAACCGAGATCCGTCACGTCGCCCTCGGCATGGACGGCGGCCCGGAAATCGCCAACCGCGAACGCATGCGCATTCACGAACACTTCCAGGGCCCGTTCGGTTTCGGCAGCCCCGACGATGCTGAAGCCTGGGACCGCGTACAGCGCGGCTCGTACGCCGGCGTCGACGCGCCAATCCTGGTCAACCGCGGCCTGAACCGCGAAATCACCGCTGAAAACGGCGACAAGGTCAGCCACGCCACCGACGAGGGCGGCATGCGCGGTGCCTACGACATGTGGAAAAGGATGATGAGCCAATGAGTAATCAAGACACGCTGAACGGCTTTTCCGGCCCGCTGGCCCAGGCCATCGAATTCATCTGGCGCGAAGCCGAACTGCTCGACCACAAGAATTACGCCGAGTGGGCGACCCTGTGGAGCGAGAGCGGCAAGTACATCGTGCCGATCGACCCGGACACCGAGGATTTCGAAGCGACGCTGAACTACGCCTACGACGACGCACGCATGCGTGACCTGCGCATCGAACGCCTGACCGCCGGCTACTCGCCGTCGGCGGTGGACGCGGCGAAAACCATCCGCACCGTCTCGCGCTTCCGCCTGGTGGAAGCGGCTGGCGACATCGTCGAAGTCAATTCGGCGCAGTTGCTGTACGCCTACAAGCGCGGGGTGCACACGCCGTTCGTGGCCGACCTGAACCACCGCATCCGCTTCACCGATGGCGTGCCGACCCTGGAGCGCAAAGTGGTTCGGCTGATCAACTCTACCGACAGCCTGAGCGCGCTCGGCTTCCTTCTGTGAGGGCAACATCATGAGTCGAGTAGCCCTCGTAACGGGTGCCTCGCGCGGACTGGGCGAGTGCATCGCCCGCCGTCTGCACGCCGCCGGTTATCGCGTCGGACTGGCGGATGTGCGCCTCGATGGCGTGCAGGCGTTGGCCGCCGAGCTGGACGGCAGCGGCGCCACGGCCGTCGCCATCGAGCTGGATGTACGCAGCAAGGCCGACTTCCAGCGCGCCCGCGACCTGCTCGCTGCGCACTGGGGCGGCACTGACATTCTGGTGAACAACGCCGGCGTGTCGAAAGTCGCGGCGCTGATGGACATCACGCCCGAAGAGTTCGACGAGTCGATGGCGATCAACCTGCGCGGCACCTTTGTCGCCTGCCAGGTGTTCGGCGCCCACTTCGCCGAGCGTGGTTTTGGCCGCATCGTCAACATCGCCTCCCTGGCCGGGCAGAACGGCGGCACCGCCACCGGCGCCCATTACGCGGCGGCCAAGGGCGGCGTGGCGACGCTGACCAAAGTCTTCGCCCGTGAACTGGCGCCACAAGGCGTGACGGTCAACAGCATCTCGCCAGGTCCGCTGGACTTGCCGGTGGTGCGTGAAACCGTGGCCCCGGAGCGTCTGGAACAGATCCTGAAAATGATCCCGGTCGGCACCCTCGGCGACCCGGCGTTCATCGCCGACAGCGTGCTGTTGCTGATCGCCGACAACGCAACGTCCGTAACCGGCGCGTGCCTGGACGTCAACGGCGGCCTGTTCATGCGCTGATGTCCAACCCGGAAAATAACCCTTGTAGGAGCCGGCTTGCCGGCGAAGGCGTCAACATAGGCGATGCAAGACTGAAGGCCGCCATCGCTGGCAAGCCAGCTCCTACAGGGGGGCTGTGTTTAACAAGAAAATAAATAGTCAGGTGATGCAATGATGAAGGTGAAGATCGAAAGGATCGTCGACGAAGCGCTGGATATCCGTTCCTTTCGCCTCGTGCGCAGTGACGGCCAGCCGCTCGACACCTATGAACCGGGTGCCCACGTCGACCTCACCGGGCCGACCGGCGTGACCCGCCAGTACTCGCTGTGCAGCCCGCCAGAGGATCGCCGTGCCTACCTGGTGGCGGTGAAAAAAGAAGCGCAGTCGCGCGGTGGCTCCCTCGCGCTGCACGAGCAGGTGGAAGAGGGCATGGAGCTGGAAATGGGCGCGCCACGCAACCTGTTCCGTCTCGATGAAAGTGCCCGCGAACACGTGTTGTTCGCCGCCGGTATCGGCGTGACGCCACTGCTGAGCATGGCTTATCGACTGGCGCAGAGCGGCCAGCCGTACCGCCTGCATTACTTCGCCCGTTCGGCGCAATACGCGGCGTTTACCCAGCTGTTGGCGACGAATTTTGCCGATCATGTGGAATTCCACTACGGCGTGGAACCGGCGGATCTGGACGGCGCATTGAGCGCCTGCCTTGAACGCGCCAATCCTGCGGCCCACGTCTACACCTGCGGCCCGGCACCGTTCATGAACAAAGTGGTGGAAGTGGCCGCGCGCACCCGTTCCGACGACGCCATTCACCTGGAACACTTCGCCGCCGACCCTGCCGCCAACAGCGCTCCGGCCGGTGGTTTCGAAGTGGAGCTGGCCAGTTCCGGCGTGGTGCTGCACGTGCCGGCCGACAGCAGCCTGGTCGACGTGCTGCAGGCCCACGGTTGCGACATCGACACCGAATGCCGCGAAGGCATCTGCGGCACCTGCATCGTCGAGGTGCTGGACGGCGTGCCGGAGCACCGCGACAACTGCCTTTCGAACAAGGAAAAGGCCTCCAACAAGCAGATATGCGCCTGCGTTTCCCGGGCACTTTCCGCTCGTCTGGTATTGGACATTTGAGGTAAAGGACGCTGGAATACGTCGAGAAATAACAACAAAAAACCTGAGGCTTTGCGGACATGACTACAGCATCGACGGTGCGCAATGAGGCGTTCGAAAGTTGGTTGAGCCAGGTGAACCAGGCCTGCGGGCGTTTCGACGCCCGGGCGCTGGACACCGACTTCTATGGCCAATTGACGGAATTTCGCAGCGGCGCGATCAGCCTCAGTGTGGTCGACATGGCGCACGTGCATCTGTATCGCACCAGCAAGGACGTCAGCACCAGCAGCGACGGCCATTACTACGCGGTGTTCCAGCTGCGCGGCAGTTCGCACCTGGAGCAGGGCGACAACCGCGCGCAACTGGGCTGTGGCGACATCGCCCTGATCGACGCCAGCCGCCCGAGCGACATGATCTACAATGACGATTGCCGACAGCTGTCGCTGATTCTGCCGCGTCAGGTGGTGGAGCGTGGTTCGCACTTCAACGCGGTCAACTGCGCCACGCGCATCGGCGCCAACAGCCCCCTGGCGGCGATGGCCAACAAGCTGGTGCTGGAGACTCGCCAGCAGGAAGGCCTGGACATGCAGGAAAGCGAAGCGGTGCTCGACGCCCTGGCCAGCCTGTTGCTGCCGGGGATCAGCGCCCGTGAAAGCGCTGCCGATTCCCATGAGCGGCAGTTCCGCAAGATCATCGCCTTCATCGACGCGCACCTGAGCGACGAAGAACTGTGCCCGGAACTGATCGCCCGTGAAGTGGGCATTTCCGTGCGCGGCCTGTACCGGATGTTCTCCAAGCGCGGCCTGGTGGTGGCGCAATACATCAAGCACCGACGCCTGGACTTCTGCGCGGAAAACCTGCGCCGCAGCGATGTCGAGCAGAAGCTGTCGGCGCTGTGTTATGCCTGGGGGTTCTCGGATTCGAGCTACTTCTCGTCGGCCTTCAAATCGCGCTTTGGCGTGTCGCCGGGTGCCTATCGCAAGCGCTACAGCCAGCACTGACACCGCGTTATCGTTCATCGCCAGCAGGCTGGCTCCCACAGTGGACCTGACCTGTGGGAGCCAGCCTGCTGGCGATGGCGGTGTGATGACCGCCGCAGATCCCTCAGTGCCGCACCGGCTCATCCACCGGCAAATGCAGCACTTCGCGCACCAGCATGGCAATGCTGCTCACACCCATCTTTTCCTTGATCTTGGTGCGGTGCACATCAACGGTCTTCACGCTGATATTGAGCTCCCGAGCAATCACCTTGCTGGCCTTGCCATCGATCACCAGCATCAACACTTCACGCTCGCGGCTGGTCAGCAGCGCCAGCTTGCCCTGCAGGTTCTGCCGCTGTTGCTGGTCGGCCTGGGCGTGCACGGCGGTCTTGAGCGCCGCCTGGATGCGGTCGATCATCTGCTGCGGGTTGTAGGGCTTCTCGACGAAGTCCAGGGCGCCGTTCTTCATCGCCGTGACCGACATCGGAATGTCGCCATGGGCCGAGACGAAAATGGTCGGCAAGGTGCTGCCGCGCTGGTTGAGGATCTCCTGCAACTGGAAACCGCTGGTTTCCGGCATGCGCACATCCAGCACCAGGCAAGCGGGCTGCTGGGGGTCGTACTGGCTGAGGAACTCATCGGCGCCAGCGAAGCACTGCGCCTGCACGCTGACCGACTCCAGCAGCCAGGCCAGCGAGGTGCGCAGGTCCTTGTCATCGTCAACGATGTAAACAATCGGTTTGCGGGTTTGCATCAGGGCTGCCACGAAAATTCTAATTATTGTTTTCGCACGCGAACGCGCGGCACGCATCGGCTGTGTGTTTTCCAGCCTGTAAGCAGAATACCCACTGTCGGCGGCCCTTGCGATAAAGAAACCACCTAGTCGACTAGCGGAAACCCAACCTCGCCATGGGGATCGTCAGAATGGTTGCAGCGCGCGCGCAGCCTTAGTCTTGTTCCATCACCTACGGGCCGCTTCAAAGCGGTCCTCCTGAAGGAAGGGGCATCGACATGGCCGACCTGAGCCAGCAGCAAATCGACTTTCGCAACGCCATGGCGCAGCTGCCTGCTGCGGTGAACATCATCACCACCAATGGCCCGGGCGGCCGCTGCGGCATAACCGCCAGCGCCGTGTGCTCGGTCACCGACTCGCCGCCCACGGTGCTGGTGTGCGTCAACCGCAACAGCGCCACCCACGACGTGTTCCGCACCAACGGTCGCCTGTGCGTCAACGTGCTGTGTGGCGAACAGGAAGAGCTGGCCCGTCACTTCGCCGGCATGACCCAGGTGCCCATGGCTGAACGTTTTGCCTGGGACCTGTGGGACGACGGCGCCGCCGAAGTGCCGGTGCTGCGCGATGCCCTGGTGCAACTGCAGGGGCGGATCAGCGAGTGCAAGGAAGTGGGTTCGCACTCGGTGATGTTCGTGGAGCTGGATAATGTCGGCGTGCGGGAGCCGCGCGATAGCCTGGTGTACTTCAACCGCTTGTTCCATCGCCTGGAACATGCCGGAGCGCATTGCTGAATTGCATTTGTAGGAGCAGCCTGCGGCAGCTCCTCAGAACGCCTCCTTGACTTTCTGCCCGGCGACGCTGGCGCCGGACTTGCCCGGCAGCGGGTGCAGGTGCACGCGCAACGCATGTTTTTGCGCCAGGCTGTAGAAGTCGTGGGCGAAGTCATCGAGGTCGGCGGCCGTCAGTTTCTGGCCATTGCCCATTCTTTACTCCTGTGAACCTTCAATTGTTCCATGCCGCGTCGGATCGGCCATTAGCGGTCAATGGCCCACCAGTTCTTCCAGCAACTGCTCTTTGTAGCCCTGGAGTACCGTCGAAGCGCGATCACGCGGATGAGGCAGGTCCACCTTGATTTCGTGTTTGATCCGCCCGGGATGAGCGTCCATGACGATCACCCGGTCACCCAGGTACAACGCTTCCTCGATGTCGTGGGTGACCATGATCACCGTGCAACGTTGCTGCACCCAGATGCGTTGCAACTCGTGTTGCAGGCGGACCCGCGTCAACGCATCGAGGGCGCCCAGGGGCTCGTCGAGCAACAGCACTTTCGGCTTGTTGATCAGCGCCCGGGCGATGGCGGCCCGTTGCGCCATGCCGCCGGACAGCTGGTGCGGGTAGGCGCTGGCAAAGCCATCAAGGTTGACCAGGCTGATGTGCTCGGCCACCAGCCGGTCCTTTTCCGCCCGGGACAGCGGGTGGTTCTTCAGCGCCAGGGCAATGTTCTGGCTCAGGGTCATCCACGGAAACAGCCGGTGGTCCTGGAATACGATCCCGCGCTCCAGGCTGGTGGCAACGACCCGCTTGCCGTCCAGCACAATGTCACCTTCGTAATCGGCCTCGAGCCCGACGATCAGCCGCAGCAGCGTGGACTTTCCGCATCCGCTGGCACCGAGGATGCTGACGAATTCTCCGGGACGAACGTCGAGGTCGATCTTCTGCAGTACCGGCAGTGGTTGGCCTTCGATCCGGTAAGCCTTGCTCAGGCCGCGGATCTGCAGTGCGCCGGACTGCAAGGGAGTGCTGTGTAGCAAGGCATGTTGTGCAATTGCGTTCATGGAGTGGCCTTTCAACGAATGTTGCGCCAGCGCAGCAAGTGGCGGCTCAGGAGGGTGAACAGCAGGGTCATCAGGTAGCCGCAGAGGCCGATGCACAGCACGCTGAGGACGATGACCTCCATGCGCGAGCCGGCTTCGGCGTTCATCATCAGGTTGCCCAGGCCGGCGCCTGAAGACAGGAACAGCTCGCTGCCGACGGCGGTGACCCAGGCAAACGCGAGTGCGTGCAACACGCCGGTGGCGATGCTCGGCAGCGCCGCGGGCAGCAGCACATGGCGCAAGCGTTGCCAGCGACCCAGGACCAGCACCTGGCCGACTTCGCGGTAGCGCTGCTCGACATGGCTGAAGCCCTGATACGTGTTGAGCACCATCGGGTAGAACGCCGCGAGGCTGACGATCAGCACCTTGGAAAATTCGCCGTTGCCGAACCACATGGCGATCAGCGGAATCCAGCCGAGCATCGGCACCTGGCGAATGGAGTGGAACAGTGGTCCGATCAACCGGTTGGCCAGCGTTGAAAGCGCCATCAGCACCCCCAGCAGCACGCCGAAGAAAATGCCCAGGGCCAGGCCGGTGCTGGTGCGGGCCAGGCTGGCCCAGAGATTGACCAGCAGTTCGCCGTTGGCCAGCAGTTCGATCAAGGCCGAGCCTATGGCCGACAGCGGCACGAAGGCGTAGGCCCCGGCGGCGTCCTGGCGCGACAGCCATTCCCAGCCGGCGATCAACAACAGCGGTAACAGCAGGCCACGGGATCTGGCGAGAATTCTAGACATCGACGACTCCTAGCGGGTCTGCCAGCGGAACAGCCGCTGTTCCAGTTGGCGAAAGGTGAAATCCAGGGTGAAACCGATGAGGCCGGTGACCACGATGCCTACCATCACCACATCGATACGCAACATCTGCCGGCTCATTTCGATCATCTGCCCCAGGCCGCTGTCGGCGGCCAGCAACTCGGTGGCCACCAGCACCACCCAGGCGCGGGTCAGGCTGATGCGAAAGCCGGTGATGATCGGTGGCGCCGCGGCGGGCAGGGCGATTTCGCGGACCAGTGTCGGCCAGCGCAGGCGATAGACGTCGGCGACCTCGAAGTAGCTGCGCGGGATGGCCTTGACCCCTTCGCTGGCGGCCAGGGCTACCGGGAAGAATGCGGTCTTGGCGACAATGATGATCTTGAAGGTTTCATCGATGCCGAACAGCAGCACGAACATCGGGATCAACGCGATGCTGGGAATCTGGCGCAGGGTGTGGAACAGCGGCGAGCAGTAGACCTCGACGTTCTTCGACAAGGCCATGAGCACGCCGAAAGCCAGGCCCAGCAGCGAGCCGATGGCAAATCCCGCCCCCAGTCGCGACAGGCTGTTGAGCAGGTGTTCGAGCAGCTCACCGCTGACCAGCAGTTCCTCGAATGTGTGCCAGACCTGCGCGGGTGGAACCAGCAGGTTGCGCGGAAAAATCCCGGCCTCGGCCACCACTGCCCACAGCAACAGCAGGGCAACGGGGGAGATGAGCCAGGTCAGGGAGGAGAGCAGACGTTGGGTACGCATGGCAGGTCTTATTTCGGCGAAGTACCCAAGGGGTATCGCAAGAGCTGTGCCAGCTGCAATGGTTCCTGCCTGGACGTAATGACGCCATCGCCGGCAGGCCGGCTCCCACAGGTTATGCACCACCCTGTGGGAGCTGGCCTGCCGGCGATGGCGTCGGAATGAACAGCGCAGATTGATGCCTGATCAGCACCCACTGCTGCCAGGGCAACACCCCACCAGCAGTCCCGTCAGAAGTCGTAGCTGACGCTGGTGTAGTAGAACGCGCCCTGGGCACCTTCGGGGCTGGTGATCGAGTATTTCGGTACACCGTACAACTGCACGCCGTCAGCCTCGTCCGGGTGGGTATCGAACAGGTTGATCGCCCCAAGCGAAACCTTCAGGGTCCTGTTGAAGGTATAGGACAAATCCAGGTCGGTCACCCACTGCGGGCTATAGGTCTGGTCCAGGGTCGGGTTGGTCGCGTTGAGGCTCTTCCATTCACCATAGCGGCGCTGGGACAGGGTGATGCCCCAACCGTCATACAGCCAGTTGGCACTGAGGATCAGCTTGGTTTCGGGGGTGCCATCTTCGATCAGGCCCTGGGTGGTGCGGCCTACGATCTGTGAACCCTTGATGTTGCCGACATCCCTCAGGGCAGTGATTTTTGTGTTGTTCTGGCTTACGCCTGCGTTCAGGTTCAGCTGTCCCCATTGCTGCAGGTCCAGCTGATAGTTGCCGGACAGTTCGACACCGTCGGTGCGGGTGTCCGCGACGTTGGTGTAGAAGGCCGCACTCTGGATGTTCGCGTACGGCGTTCCGGCGAAGATCGGCGAGACAACCGATGCCGGCAGCTGGTCGGAGAGGGTGATGCGGTTGTCGATATCGATGCGGTAGGCGTCCAGCGTCACCGATGCATTGGGCAGTGGGCGCCACACCAGGCCCAGCGAATAGCTGGTGGACTCTTCCGGTTTCAGCGACTTGCCACCCAGCAACGCCGCTTCCGGGCTGTCGGCACGCAGTGTGCGTTGCTGCACCTCGACATAGTTGCCACTGCCGGGTGGCTGCTCCACCACCTGCACGCTGAACGACGACAAACCACTCTGCACCAGGGACGGTGCGCGATAGCCGGTACTGGCGGTGGCGCGGGCGGCAATCTGCGGGGTGAAGTCGTAACGCAGGGACAGTTTGCCGTTGGTGGTATCGCCGAAGTCCGAATAGTGCTCGCTGCGCACCGCGACGCCCGCCTGGAATTTTTCCGTGACCTGGCCTTCGACGTCGATGTAGGCACCCAGTACGTTGCGATCCAGCGAGGCTGCATCGACTTGCGTAATGCCGGAGTAGTAACCCGGAATGCGCCGCCCCGTAACCGGGTCGACGGTATTGAACAGCGGGCCATTTTGCCAACCCGCGGCCTCGCCTGCGCTCAGTTCGTAGTTCTCCTGGCGCCAGGCCAGGCCGGCGGACAGTGTCAGCGGCTTGAACAACCGGTCGGTCGGGACATCCCGCACCCAGTCGAGGGTCACGTTGGTCTGATCGGCCTCACGCTCGCCGGTATGGATTCTTTGTGGACTGGTGACGCCCCAGCTGGGGTTGATCGCGTTGCGGTCGTCGGACTTCAGGGTGTTGTCGCCATGGTTGACGGCGAAATCGAATTTGCCCAGCAAATCGTCTTCGTAGCGCAGGCCGCCGGTCATGGCGTAGTCTTCCAGCGAATAGCGGGTGATCGGCAGGCGGCCGTCTGGAAAGCGTTGCAACGCGGTGCTGCCGTAGTTGTTGCGCAGCGTCGTCGGTGGGTCGAAGAATCCCTCGGCGTCGGTGTTCTTGTGGGAGTAGGTGGCAAAGCCATAGGCCGTCACACCCTCGCCAATGCCGATTTCACTGTTGGCGGCGAAGTTGTATTGGTCCGACACATTGCCCGAGCCCCAACGCCAGGTCCGGTAGCGGTTGTTCTGCTCGCGAGGCGTGTTGATGCTGGTGGAACCCGGGTAAAAAATCCGGTTGTCCGGATTGGTGTCGCTGGCCGGGTCCTGGCTGCCGGCGTCGAAACCCAGTGTGAGGAAGCCGTCGTTGGGCAGGGCGAAACCTTTCCAGCCGCTAAGCTTGCGCTGGATGCCGTCGCCCTTGTCGTAACCGCCGAAGCGGTAGCCGAGGTTTGCACCCTCGTCCTTTTCCTTGAGCACGATGTTGATCACCCCGGCGATGGCATCCGAGCCATATTGGGCCGCCGCGCCATCGCGCAGGATCTCTACGCGCTGGATCGAACTCAACGGGATCAGGCTCAAGTCAACCGCCGCTGCGCCGCGTCCATTGACCAGGCTCTGGCGGGTGACGTTGGCGCTGGTGTGGCGGCGCTTGCCGTTGACCAGCACCAACACCTGGTCAGACGCCAGGCCGCGCAACGATGCGCCCTGGGCGATGGAACCGGCAAAGGCGCCCTGGGGTGATTGCGGGTACGTGAACGAAGGGGACAGGGCCGTGAGGGCGCCGGACAGGTCGCTGGCGCCGGTCTGCTGCAGTTGTTCGCCCGACAGGACATCGATAGGCGCGGCGCTTTCCAGCGCAGTGACGTCGCTGCGACGGGTGCCGAGCACGACGACAGTGTCCAGGTGGTCGCTGCCGGCGACGGGGCGGGTTTCGGCAACCGCCACAGGCACGGCAAGGCTGCCAATGACCAGCGCGATAGCGCCGGCCAACGGGGTGTGATGGAACATGGATAAATTCCTTTCAGGCGAAGGTCAGAAGCGGCTGGTCACGCTCAGGCCGACGGTGCGCGGATCGCCGTAGGTGATGACGTATTGGCCCAGCGTGCCATTCGGACGGCCGTGAACCTGGTAGCGACGGTCGGTGACGTTGTTGACGAAACCGGTGACGCTGATTTTATCGTCCGGGCTGAACCAGGTCAGGCGGGTGTTGGCCAACGTGTAGTGCGGCTGGCTGAGCGTCTTGTCGGCGCTGCTCTGGCGGTCGGCGAGGAAGTATTCCTTGTCGCGGAAACTCACATCACCACCGGCCACCAGTTTGCCGCCGATCTCCAGCGGGAAGGTGTAGTCGGCACCGAGCGACACCACGTTGCGCGGCGAGCGCACGAAGCTGTTGCCGCTGTAGTCACCGGTGACCACGCCGGTGTTGGGGTTGGTGTTCTTGAAGTCGGTGTATTCGGTGTCCAGGAACGACACCGCCGCACGCAGGTGCAGGTAATCGGTCGGCTGGGCCTCGAGCTCAAGTTCGGCACCCTTGACCGTACCCTTGGCGCCGTTGGTCAGCGCCGTGGTGAGTACGCCGTTGTTGACCGTCAGCAGGTTCACCTGAATGTCCGAGTAGTCGTAATAGAAGATGTTGGCGTTGGCCGTCAGGCGATGGTCGAACCATTCGGACTTGAGGCCGATTTCGTAGGCGTCCAGTTGTTCCGGGTCCACCGTGGTCAGCTGCGCAAGGCTGGTCGACAGCCCGGTGTTGAAACCGCCGGAACGGAAGCCGTGGGCATAGCGAAAGAACACCCGCAGGTTGTCGTTGATCCGGTATTCCGGCGTCAGGTCGTAGGTCCAGGCTTCCCAGGTGTTGGCTTCCTGGCGATTGCCATTGGTGCCGACACCGGGCAAAGGCACCAATGGGCCGTTGGCGCTGGTGCGGGTCAATTGGGTCAGGTCGAGGTCGATGTCTTTCTTTTCCTGGGTATAACGCAGGCCGCCGGTCACGGTGAAGTCATCGGTGAAGTCGTAGGTCAGGTTGCCGAACAGCGCGTAGCTATCGGTGGTGTGGTCGAAGTCGAGGTCACGAAAGTCGGTCGCGCCGATCTGGTTCGAGCCGGTGCCGTTGGGCGTCGGCCCGGGCGTGATGATGCGCTGGCCTGAGCTGTCGAGGTCTTCGTGGAAGTAATGCGCCCCCACCAGCCAGCGCAAGGTTTCCTGCTGTGGCGAGGCCAGGCGCAGCTCCTGGGAATATTGCGCATATCGGTTATCGGCAATCGCCGCGCCGTTGACTTCGTAAGGCGTGTAGTCGGCATCGCTGGTGGACTGACCGCGGATGTAATCATAGGCACTGATGGAGGTCAGGGTGTAGTCACCCAGGTGCCAGTTCAAGGTCAGCGATGTGCCATCGTGGTTGAGCTTGGAGTCTTCATTCACATTGATGGCGATATCGCGTCCGCTGGGTCTTTCATAGCCAACGTTGTAATAGCGCCCTACGGCCAGCGAGCCGTTGCTGCCGTCTCCTTTGTATTCGCGACTGTGGATTTTCCACAGCGCTTCCAGGTCGTCGTTCACCTGGGCGAGGAACTGCAGGCGTATGGCTTTCTTGTTGACGTCGCCGTAGGTGTTGTCGTCGACGAGGTTCTCCTGGAAACCGTCACGCTCCTCGGAATACAGCGAGACCCGCGCCGCGAGTTTCTCATCCACCAGCGCACCGCCCAGGGCTGCGCTGACGATGCGTTCGTTCTTGGTGCCAAACCCGATCGTGCCGAAGCCATCGGTGTCGAACGTCGGCTTTTTGGAAATGACGTTGACGGCGCCCGCGGTGGTGTTCTTGCCGTACAGGGTGCCTTGCGGGCCACGCAGGATTTCGATGCGCTCCAGGTCGAACAACGGCCCGCCGCCGGCAATCGGTGCGTTCAGGTACACGTCGTCGGCATAGATCCCTACCGGGAAGACGGTCGCAGGGCCGGTATCCCCGGTGCCGAGGCCACGGATGTACCAACGTGGCCGGCCATCGCCGTCCGGGTTTTTTGCGGAAGCGTTGGGCACGAACGTCGTGATGTCGCCCATGTTGCGCACGCCGTCGGCGACAAGGCTGGTGCCCTGTACCGCCGAGACCGCCACCGGAATCTCTTGCAGGGTTTCTTCCCTGTGTTGAGCGGTGACGGTCACGGTCTTGAGTGAAGGTTCGGTAGTGGTATTGCTGCTGTCGGCTTCCGTGGTTTCGGCTGCCAGCAATCCCTCGCTGACACCGCCCCCGGCCAGCAACAAGGTTAGCCAGATACTCTTGGCGATTGGATTAAGTTTATGCATTTAAGTCTCCCCCGATAAAGTTTCACTAGTGGGGGTAGAGCAGAGATCGTGCCAAGAGGTTTTGTGGATCGGTTAGTTTTATTAAGTGGCTGTATTTAAAGGATATTAATATTTGTGATAGTTGTGTTTGTTGAGGTTTTCCAAGGTTTTGTTAGTTGGATCCAGTAGGAGGTGAAAAGTCTGCCAGACATTCAGCAGAAGTTGCTTGGCGGGTGTTGCTGGAGCAGCAAGCGGTGAGTGTGGGAGTGTTGCCTGGCCAGCAATGTATTGGCCTCAAGGATGCGGACCCTGTAGGAGCGAGCTTGCTCGCGAAAAACCTGAGAGCACCGCGGGGTGCCAGGCTCCCCGCGTCATCGTTGACCTCCATCGCGAGCAAGCTTGCTCCTACAGCTTTTTGTGTGATCAGTGATGACTGCAGGAGCCGGCCTGCTGCGGGCGACGTTCCGACGATGGCGGCATTGCTGGTGACGAAAAACTCAAACCGCCAAGCGAGAGGTAGAGCCAATGACATTTTCCAGCACGCTGAAGTCGATCCAGTCCCGCACATCGAAACGGCGTGGGATGAAGTCCCAACGATGCAGGAAATCGGTGAAATCCTGCAGCGCTTCAATGGAGCGGCCATCGAGCGTGGTGCGTAAACGCCGATGGGCGTCTTCGCCATAGGCGGCGGCGACCCAGTACTCGCTGGTGTTCAACTCCCGTGCAAGAAAGCGCCGGGTTTCATCCGGGTTGGCCCAGGCCCATTGTTCGGTGCGCAGCACGGTATCGACAATCTTCACACTGGCATCGAAATGCTCGTGCAGCAGGTGCGTGTCCACGGTCAGCGTCCGGGGCGTGCCATTGTTCGAGCGGATCAGTGGATCAGGGTGGGAGCCGGTATCGACCACCACCTGCAGTCCGAACTCATTGGCCAGGTGCACGGCATGCGCGCCCTTGAGAAAGATCGCGTCGATGTCGCCGCGCAACAGCCCGATCAGCTCGTTGTTGCGACGGCTGAAGCGAGAAACCCCGAGGCTGACCTCCGAACCGAACACATGCTGCTTCTGGTCGTCGCTATAAGTACCGCCATAGGGATAGTCCACCAGTTCGACATCGCAGACCTCCAGGCCTTCGAGCTTGAGCGCGTTTTCCAGCCCGCGCAGGGCCTGGGCGCGGGTGAAGTCGATCTGCACGTTGGCCCATTTCGGTATGCCGAAACGACGGTTCTTCAGGTCGCGAATGCTCTTCACACCACTTTCCGCGGTGGTCAGGATCAACTGCACCTCGTCGCTCCAGGACAGTCCCAGCACCCGGGTCTGCACGCCGCTGGCGTAGGCCCAGATGGCGGGGATGTTGCCGCCGTGACGCACCGAGTTTTTCAGGTGATGGTCGTAATGGGCTTCGCGAACTTCCCGTTCACTGGACTCGCGCAAGGACTGAATGTTGGTACCGAACGGCAGAAAGGCTTGCGCCAGTCGACCGGACTGCACCGCGATGCCAAGCCCGGTGGGGACCGGGCTGTGGGTATACCAAAGCGTATCGAGTGGTTTGCTCATAATGGCCTTCAGTTCGAATCCATGAGATCTGGCGGGTTAGCCTGCCAGTGCGGTGTTTGTTTCCAGCAACCCTTGCAGCGGCCGGTGATCGATCCAGTCACGTACATCAAAACTGTTCGCAATGAAGCGCCAGCGATGCAGGAAGTGGGTGAAATCCTGCAAGGCCTCGATCGCCTGCTCATCCAGTTCGGTACGTAGGCGCAGGTGAGCGTCGTCGCCATAGGCGGCGCTGACCCAGTACTCGCTGCTATTGGTTTCGCGGGCCAGGTAGCGACGGGTTTCCTCTGGATGGGTGTGCGCCCAATGCTCGGCGCGCAGCACCGAATCGAGGATGCCGCTGGCGACGTCGAAGTGGTTTTCCAGCAGGTGCAGGTCCACCGCCAGCGTGCGAGGCGTGCCGTTGTTGCTGCGAATCAGCGGGTCGGGATGGGCGCCAGTGTCGATCACCGTGTGCAGGCCGAACTCATGTGCCTGGCGCGCCGCACTGGCACCTTTGAGGAAAATGGCATCGACCTCTCCGCGCAACAGGCCGACGAGTTCAAGGTTGCGTCCCTCGACCCGCTGCGTACTGATCGGCGTGCCATTGACGGTGCGCACCTGCGGATCGCTGAAGGTGCCCTCATAACGGAAGTTCACCAACTGCACATCACCGACCTGCAGGCCTTCCAGTTTCAGGGCGTTTTCCAGGCCGCGCAGGGCCTGGGCGCGGGTGAAGTCGATCTGCGCACCCGCCCAGTCCGGCAGGCCGAAGCGGCGTCCCTTGAGGTCTTTCACGGTGTTGATGCCGCTGTCGCCACGGGTCAGGATCAGTTGTACTTCGTCGGCCCAGGACAGCCCGATGACCCGGGTTTCCCGACCCTGGGCCCGGGCCCAGATGGCCGGGATGTTGCCGCCGTGGCGTACCGAATTGCGCAGGGTGTGATCGAAATGCGATTCGCGAACCACTTTGTCGGTGGACTCGCGCAGCGACTGGACCTGTGTGCCCAGGGTGCCGACGGTTTCCTGCAGCCAGCCTTTTTGCACAGCGATGCCAAGCCCGGTGGGGACCGGGCAGCGGGTGTACCAGAGGGTGTCGAGGGGGTGGGTCATCAATCAGTCTCCCGCAGCGCTCAGGCGCTGGCCTTCAAGTGGGTCGCAGGTGTTGCGACAGGGCGTTGGTGCACCAGCGGCAGGACTTCCTGGCCGATGCGCAAGGCTTCCTCCAGGTGCGGATTGCCGGCCAGGATGAAGGTCGAGAATCCGGCGTCGCGATATTCCACCAGGCGTTCGGCGATGTTCTGGTGGCTGCCCACCAATCCCACGGTCGGTCCCGGTTTGGCCTTGGCAAAACCGGCCCACAGGTTCGGGCCGATGATCAGGTCGTCGAAGCGATCGATGTTCTGGTGGTAGGCGGTTTGCCGTGCCCCGCCGACGGAATCGGAGCCGCTGGTAAAACCCTTGGCGACCACGCTGCCCTTGCCTTCGAGTTTGTCGAACTGGCGACGCAGATCTTTCCACGCCAACTCTTCGGTTTCCCGAGCGAACAGGTCGACCCGCAGGCCGAATCGCACGCTGCGACCCTGTTTATCCGCCAGTTCGCGCACCCGCTCGATGTGTGGCTTGAGCTTGTCGATGGGCTCGGCCCAGTTGAGGTAGACATCGGCGTGCCTGGCGGCGACATCCAGGGCGGCGTCGGAGAATCCGGAGAAGTACACGCCGGGTTTGCGCTCGTTGTGCAGGCCGTGGGGCAGGGCGCCGTTCTCCAGTTGGTAGATATCGCCCTCGTAGGAGAAACGCTCGTTTTGCCAAAGGCCCTGGATGATGTCGAGAAATTCGCCGGTGCGCTTGTAGCGCAGGTCGTGTTCGAGGAAGTCGCCGTTGGCCCGCTGACTGGCCGGATTGCCACCGGTGATGATGTTCCACTCCAGGCGACCACGGCTGAGGTTCTGCAGTATCGCTGCCTGTTGTGCGGCGTAGGCCGGCAGGGTCCAGGTGGCCTGGAACGCGATCAGGAACTTGATCCGCCGGGTTTCCCGGGCCAGGGCCGCCGCGGCAATCCACGGCTCTGGCCCGGTGGGCAGCAGGGCGCCTTCAAAACCGGCCAGTTCTGCGGCTTTCGCGACCTGGGCGATGTAGTCAATGTAGGTGAAGTCATCGGGTTCGCCATTGGGCAAGCGCCCTGGCGCAATGTGACCCGGGCGGTAGTCCGGGTTGCCGCGATTGTGTTTGTCGGTGGTCAACTGCGGACCATCGGTGCCCAGTGGCAGGCGCCAGAAAAATTCAGTGCTCATGGGGTGCTCCTGATTCAGATACGCGTTGCGTCGCGCAGGTGCGAGGACGTCTTGCCAGGGTGGTTGCAACGGACATGCCATGCCCGGCGAGCGGGGTTGTGGCCAGCAGGGCCGGGCGTTTGGCGGGGGAGTGGAGAGGGCGGGAGGGCGGGGGTGCTGCTGTAGCAGCAGTGCGTCAGCAATGGTTGCTCGGGGTGCAGCAGGTGGTTTTCAGGTGATCTGGCAATCGCCATCGCGGGCAGGCCGGCTCCCACAGAATCGGGGTCACAACGCTGACCTGTGGGGCCGGCCTGCCGGCGATGGCGGTCGCGATCACGCCGATGCAGTAGCGACGATCTCGTCAATGGATGAACCGGCTTCGGCACTGCGAAGGTACGTCTGATACAGCGCCGCATAAGCACCGCCCTGCTCGATCAATTGACGATGCGGCCCTTGTTCGACCAGGCGGCCGTGACGAATCACCGCGATGCGGTCGGCGTCGCGGATGGTTGCCAGGCGATGAGCGATGATGATGGCGGTGCGGCCTTCGCAAAGTCGTCGAAACGCCCGCTGAATACGGCGCTCGGTGTGGATATCGACCGCCGAGGTCGCCTCGTCCAGCACCAGTACCGCCGGGTCCGCCAGGTAAGCGCGCACCAGGCAGACCAGTTGCCGCTGGCCATGACTCAGGTGCCCGCCCAGCGGCCCGACTTCGGTCTGGTACTGATGCGGCAAGCGTTCCAGCACCTCGTCCGCGCCCAGCTCTCGTGCGGCCGCAATCAGACTGGCATCGTCGGCAAGGGGCGAGGCCAGGCGCAGGTTGTCGAGGATGCTGCCGCTGAACAGCACGTTATCCTGCAGTACCACGCCGATATTGCGCCGCAGCTCCTGCTGGGCGAGGTCGCGTATGTCGATGCCATCGAGTTTCACCGCACCTGATTGCACCTCGTAGAAACGTGTCAGCAACTGCACCAGGGTGCTCTTGCCGTGGCCCGAAGGCCCGACGATCGCCAGCACTTCGCCGGCGCGGATGTGCAGGTTGAGCTCATTGATCACCGGTGTCGCAGCGCCAGGATCGTAGGCAAAGCCGACGCGTTCAAAACTCACCTGGCCTTTCGCTCGCCCAAGGTTTTGCACTGTGCTGCTGTCACTGATGTCGGGCCGGGTGTCGAGCAACAGGAAAATTCGCTGTGCCGATGCCGAGCCGGTGGCGTAGTGCTCGAACAAGTCCGACAGCTCCTGCAACGGCCCGAGAAACAGGAACACATAAAACAGGCTTTCCGCGATCTGGCCAACGGTGACATCCGCCTGCGCCAGGCCGTAGGCACCCACCAGCAACAGCACCGCCATGCCGGCCGAGCTGAGCAGGGCGGTGAACGGTGCGAACCAGCCGGATCGCAGGCTGCCGCGCACCAGCGCCTGATTGAAGTCATCCAGCAGGCCGCGATAGCGTCGCAGGTTTGGCGTTTGCCGGGCGCACTGCTGCAGCATGCGCGCACCGCTGACGCTCTCCACCAGATGGGCGGTGAAGCGGCTGCGGTTCTCCGCGACCTTCGCCCAGTTGCGGTGGGAGATGCGCTTGAAGCTCCAGGTCGCCAGCACCAGCAACGGCACGGTGGCAGCGAGGCTAAGGAAGAACCGCGGGTCGATCCGCCACAGCATCACCGCCGCCAGCCCGCAGCGCAGCAGGGCACCGAGCAGCTCTGGCGGTCCCTGGATCAGCAGCGGTTCGAGGGCGTCGACGTCGCGGTCGGCGCGGGAAATGATTCGCCCGGCCTTGGTTCGGTCGAAATAGCTGACACTCAAGCCTTGTACATGGGCAAAGACGCGCACCCGCAAGTCGTTGAGCACCCGGATCGCTGCACTGCCAGCCACGTACTGCGAAACCCCGGCCAGCATGAAGCGCCCGAGCCAACTGAGCGCCAGCCCCAGGCCGAGCCACAGCACCAGACGTTCATCGAGCAGCCAGTGATCGTCCTGTTGGATCAGCCCGTGGTCGAGCAATTGACGAACGAACCAGGGGCGCATGAACACCGTGAACACCAGCAGCAATTCAATGCCGATGACGGCGAAAATGTGTTTGCGAATAGGCCTGAGCAGCGGCAGCAGTCGGCTGAACATGCTGCGGTCGAGGGCCTTCCTGGCCAGCATTTCTTCGATTTCGATGTCGCTCAGGGCTTTGCCGGCGATTGGGTTAGCCATGATCGATCCCTAGCAGGTCGCGGTAGTCCGGGTTGGTGTTGAGCAGTTCGGCATGTGTGCCGCTGGCGGCGATCCGGCCGTCCTGGAGCATCAACACGCGGTCCGCCAGGAGAATGGTCGAGAGCTTGCTGGAGATCACCAGCAAGGTGGTGGCCCGACCCTGGTCTCGGCGCAGCTGGCGAATGTTGTTCAGCAACTGGCGCTCGCTGATGGCGTCCAGTGCGCTGGTGGCGTCGTCCAGGCACAGCACGTCCGGCTCGCCCAGCAGCGCGCGGGCCAGGCTCAGGCGCTGGCGCTGGCCGCCGGACAGCGTCACGCCGCGATCCCCCAGGGGCGTGGCCAAGCCGTGAGGCAGGCGGTCCAGCACATCTTCGGCGGCCGCCAGGCGTAAACCCTGGCGCAATTGTTCGTCGCTGGCATTGGGTGCGGTCAGGCGCAAGTTGGCTGCCAGGGTGTCGGAAAACAGAAAGCTTTCCTGGGGCACCACGTGCACCCGGCGTCTGAGTTCGTCCAGGTCCAGCTGACGAATGTCCTGCCATCCGGCGCTGTCCGACCCCAGCGACACGCGCCCGCAACCGGCATCGCTCAGGCGCGGCAACAGGCTGGCCAGCAGGCTTTTGCCGGTGCCGGTGGCACCGACCAGCGCGACGATTTCACCCGGCTGCAAGGTCAGCGAACAATCGTGGAGAATATCCAGCCCGCCGCCGGGCGCACTGACATTGACGTGTTCCAGTTTCAATCCCAGGGGGGTGTCGGGCAACCTGGCCTGGCCACTGCGGATGGCCGCCGGTTCGTCCAGCAGTTGCCAGATGCGCTCGGCGCTGGAGCGCGCGTCCGCAAAGGTCTGCATGACGCGGCCAATGCCCTCGATGCGAAACACCAGGGTGGTGGCGATCAGCAGCGAGGTGACCAGCTCGCCGATGCCCAATTGGGCGGTTGCCACCAGATGCGCGCCATACACCAGGATCCACACATGACCCAGGGCGACGATGGCTTGCGGCAGCGGTATCCGCGAGCTGGAATAGGCGAGTGCCTGACGGGCGTGGTCGGCGAACACCGTCACTTGCGTGGCGAAACGCTGGATGCGGCTGTGCTCAAGGCCAAAGGACTTGATTACCCGGACACCGCCGATGCCCTCGCTGAGCTCCTGGTTGACCCGGTCGTAGGCGGCACCCACGGCGCGATCGAGGCTGACCAGGCGTTCGGTCTGACGCACGAAAACCCACAGGCCTGCCACCGTCAGCAACAACGGCACCAGCCCCAGCAGCGGGTTGTACCAACTGAGCAGGCCGACCGTCGCCAGCACCACCAGCGGTGTTTCCACGACCTGCCGCCAGAAGCTGATCAGGGCATCGCGAACCTTGTCGGCATCACGGGTGGTGCGGGTAATCATCTCCCCCATGCCGTGCTGCCAGTGATAACCCAGGTGCAGGTTCTGTACCTGTTGCAGGATGCGTTCGCGCAGGCGCGTCAGCAGTTCCTGGCTGAGCACCAGTGACCACACGCTGGCGGCGTATTGCAACACGCCACGACCCAGGGCCACGGCGAGCATCAGCCACAGCCAGTACCAGCCCAGGCTGGCGTCGAGGGTGCCATCGGCCTGGCGCACGACGGCGCGACCGGCGCTGACGTCGTTCACCGCATGCCCGATCAGCCATTGCTGCCAGACCAGCGCGAGGTTCACGGAAATGAACAGCGCCGCGACCAGGGCAAAGCGCCAGGGCATTTCCCGGTAGATCGCCAGGCAGCGCAATAGGGGGTGTTTTTCGATCATGTCATTGCTCTTTGGGGCGGGTGGCGCCCTGTTTTTCCTTGGCGTTGAGGATCGCGGTGTACTCTCCCGGATCGACGCCGTTGAGGTAGTAGTTGCCGACGTGATGCAGACGCCAGCGGACCGGGTCGTGGGTGGTGTGGACCCGGGCGTTGCGCCAGAAACGGTCGAGGTTCCATTTGCTCAGTGATGAGCTGGCGCCGAGCAGCGAGAAAATGTCGCTGGAGATTTTCAGCGAGGTCGAGTCGGAGTGGGCACGGGCGGTGGCCACCGAGAGAATCAGCTCGTCCTGCAGAGTCTTGTTGTCCGGGTCGAGTTCGTGCTGGTCGAACACCCGTGCAGCATCGCGCAGCAAGGATTGCGCACCGCGCAGGGCCACGGCGTATTCGCCGATCTGCTTGATGATGTGCGGCTCCTGATTGGCGTGATCGACGCCACTTTCCACCCATGGCCGGGCGTTGTGGTTGAGGTAGTCCACCGCGGCCGCCAGCGCGCCTTCGGCGATGCCGGTGTCGATGGCGGCATGGAGAATCTGCGGGAAGGTCAGGCCGGTGCGTTTCATCGGACCTTTGCGCTGGGAAACGAAGCCTTCGTCGAGCTCGATGTTGTCGAAGATCACCGTGCCACTGACGGAGTTCTTCTGGCCGAAGGCTTCCCAGTCATCCACCAGTGTCAGGCCGGGCGTGTTGCGGTTGAGCAGCACCCCGGCGCCGCCCTCGTCGCTGGCGGCCGTCAGGGAGATCCACTCGGCAAGGTAGGAACCGGTGGAGTAGAACTTGCTGCCATTGAGGATCAGCTTGCCATCGGCACGCCGCTCGACCCGGGTCTTGAGCGCGAACTTGTTCTTGCCGCCGACTTCCGCCAAGGCGTTGCCGAAACGTTTGCCAGCGAGTACATCGCGGATCAGCCGGTCGCGAATCTCATCGCTGTAGCCGGTGAAAATCCCGCGCAACATGACGTTGTGGATTTGCAGCAACTGGCCGACGCCGCCGTCGGCGACTGATATGAGGCGTACGGTTTCGACGATGGTTTCCACCGAAGCGCCAAGACCGCCAAACGCTTTCGGCACGCCAATGGCGGTCAGTCCGCTTTCGGACAACAGTTGTGCCTGACGCCAGGGCAATTGGCCGTTCTGGCTGGTGTCTGCGGCGATTTCGGCGATTTCCACAGCTATTTCCCTAGCCGCGGAAATGGCTTGAGCTTCGCTCTGCAGCAGTCGGATCGGTGCCTGTTCCTGTATCAGGTGCCCGCTGGGGTTGTGTTCGACCTTGCTCATTGCTGTCCCTCTGTCGTTGATCTGCTGATGACCTTGCAGGAGCCGGCTGGCTGCGGGCGGCGTTCCGACGATGGCGTCCTTGAGTACGGCGCAAGGCTTGAAGGCCAATCGCTGGCAAGCCAGCTCCTACAGGTTTTGCGGTGTTCTCGGGTGTTGAGAGGGCTTTGAGCAAGTTCTGCGCCAAGGGCTTGAAAGCGTGCCGGGCACAGGGTTTGGTGAAGCGCGAGAAAGGGTAGTGTTGCTGGAGAAGCAACCTGTCGACCGCGACTGCTCGAGCAGCAGCAGCCGATGCGCATTGCTGCTGGCAGGCCAGCAATTTGCAGCACCTGGTCAATTCCTTGCAGGCGCCAAGCCACGTAAACCAGGGGTTTCAGCTGTTGGCACGGGCACTGCAATGGCTTGGGCAACAGTCACATGCCCAACCAGATGGAGCTGCTCATGACGCTTGCTGCGAAACACATCCAACCCGATACCACGGCAGAACTGGAGCAGATCTGGTTCACCCGTTGCCCGGTGCCGACGGCTTCCGGAATCGCCTATAAACTCGGCTGGCTGAGCGATGAATTCGCCGCTGACGGCCTGCCGGTTTCGACCCTGCAGGAGGCTCGTCAACTGGGGCATCACCACTACGATCACGAGCTGCCGGGACTGTTTCGCGAAGGCGGTAACGTACCGGCGCTGGCAGCCCGTGCGGCCGGTGCGCCGAGCCGCTTGATCGGCCTGACCTGGATCGAGGAATGGCAAACCATCCTGGTTCGTCCTGACTCCGGCATCCAGCACCCGCAGGATCTCAAAGGCAAGCGCCTGGCGCTTCCAGCCTGGGGTGAAACCCGCCCGGGGAGCATCGCTCGTGCCATGAGCCTGCACGGTTACAAAGGCGCACTGAGCCTGGCCGGGCTGGGTTTCGGTGATGTCGAACTGGTGGAGGTCGCCCTGCAGGACCAGGAGCGGGCGGCCAATCCCCAGGAAGGGTTGCAGCGCCTGTGGTCGGGTCTCGATTACCTGGTGCGTGGGGAAGTAGACGCGGTTTATGTCAAAGGTGCTTCCGCTGCCGATGCCGCACGGCGTCTGGGCCTGGTGGTGGGTATCGACCTGGACCTGATCGCTGAACCGCGCTATCGCATCAACAACGGAACGCCGCGTCCGATCACCGTGCACCAGAGCCTGCTCGACAACCATTTCGACCTGGTGGTGCGTTTCCTCGCGCAAACCCTCAGCGCCGCCGATTGGGCTGCCAATAACCGCGAGGCACTCAATGCCATTCTCGAAGAGGAAACCCGTGCCGGCAGCGCCGGGGTCGCCGAGGCCTATCGCGGGGAATTCCACACCACGCTGGCACCGGACCTCTCTGCACAGCGTCTGGAGTTTCTCGATATCCAGAAAGACTTCCTTTACCTGCACGGCTTCCTGGAACGCGATTTTTCCATCGCCGACTGGGTCGATCCGCGCCCGTTGCAAGCCGCCCATGAACTGTTGGCCAAGCGCCGCGCCTGAATCCGGAGAACTGCCATGACCGTACTGATTAATGAACAACTGATCAGCCAAGCGCTGAAGGCCTTCATCGACAAGGTGCTGATCGAGGCTGAAGAAGCCTTCACGGTGTTCCGTGAAACCAACACCATCACCGCCAATGGCACGGTAGGTTTCATCGAACGCGTACCCGGCGAAGAGCTGCTGGTGTCGGTCAACTACGGCGGTCCGTGGAACTACCGCAAACCACTGCAAGCGACGGTCACCGATTTTGACGGCAAGGTGATCTACGGCAAAGGCAAGGGCGGTTTGGGCCGCTACACCCGACTGTTCCAGCAGCATCCGGATGTCACCACCGTGTCCCACGTGCATTCGCCGTACCTCGGCGCCTGGGCACAGACCCATCGCACCCTGCCATTTCACTACGTGCCGGTGCAGCGTTATCAACTGGCCCGGGAGTTGCCGGTCTACATCGACCGACGTCAGCCGGAAGTCGATTTCATCCTCGACAGGATTGCCGAGAACCCTTTCAACCTGGCGATTCTGGAAGCCAACGGTGGTTCTACCGTGTGGGGCAAACAGGGTTTGCGCGCCACGGCTGAATTCATCCTGTTGCTCGAGGAGGGGGCGCAACTGCAATTGCTCGCCGATGCCCTGGGCGGTTCCCGCGCCTACGGTCCCGGTGTGCTGACCCAGCAATGGAAGATGAGCGGGCTGTACGAAAAAGCCACGGAGCTTGGCCTGGTGCCCGCCATTGATCGTCGCACCTGACCCGCCGATCTCCCAGCCACCAAAAAACCTGTGGGAACCGGCCTGCCGGCGATGGCGGCCGAGAAATTGATGCAAGGCCCGAGGGCCTCATCGCCGGCAGGCCGGCTCCCACAGGTCGACACATAACCAAGGTACATGCCCATGGCTGTAAAAATTCTCTGGTACCTCACAACCCCCGACGGGCCTTATCCGTGGGAGCCCGAGGGCCGCTGGAAAACCGATTTCGAGCATCTGAAGCAACTGGCCGTGGCCAGTGATCGCCTGGGGTATTACGGATCGCTGCTGGGCTCCAGCCCCAACGAAAGCCTGGCCGTTTCCGCCGCGTTGATCGATGCCACCCAGCGCCTGCGTTTCCTGGTGGCGCAGCACCCCGGCGAGTTATCGCCCGCGGTGTTGGCCAAGTGGGCCCTGACCTTCGATCAGTTTTCCAACGGTCGTCTGTTGTTCAACGTTGTCAACGGCAACGATGCCGGCCTGGCTACCCTCGGCGTGCATTACCCCCACGATGAGCGCTATGACTTCAGCCTCGAGTACTGGCGAGCCTTCCAGGCCTTCTACGCCGGTGATACCTCGGGATATGACGGCCAGTACGTCAAGCTGGCACCGCGCACACCGGCCGCTGCCAGTCATCCATTGGGTGGCTGGCATCCGCCCAGGCAGAAACCCGGCATCCCGTTGTGGGGCGCCGGCACCTCGGGGCCGGGCGTTGCCCATTCCGTGCATTTGCTCGACGTGTACCTGAGCTTCGCCAACACCCCACCAAAACTTGGCGAGAAATTCCGCAAAGTGGCGGCCGAGGCAGCAAAAATCGGTCGCGAGCTGACGTTCGGCACCCGCCTGCAAATCATTGTCCGTGAGACCGAAGAGGAAGCCTGGGCCCACGCCGAAAAGCTCTTGCAACGCACCTCGCTGCAAACCGCACGCGCGGCCATCGAACGGCAACTGCCACCGGGCGAGACCCTGGACAGCTTCCGCAGCGACGACCCGCAGATCCAGCGCAACGTCGACGCCGTCCGTGCAGGTCGCCTGCCCAAGGCAAGGGACCTGCAGATCTATCCCAACGTCTGGCTGGGTCCGAGCCTGTTCGGCTTCAACATCCTCGGCCCGGCGGCCGGCACCTATCTGGTAGGCAGCGCCGAGCAGGTTGCCGAGCGTATTCGCGAGTACGAAGCACAGGGTACATCGGCGTTCATTCTCTCCGGCTTCCCGTTGATCGATGAGGCGCACCGGGTGGCGGACCTGTTGTTCCCATTGCTCGACCTTGATCACGGTTTCGACGTGCCGCGCCTGCGCGCTGACACGCCGGTGCCACAACGCGCCAACGTGGTCGAGCGGGCCTGAGGAGTCATTCATGAGCGAAGGATTCTCCCGGCGCAGGTTTCTGGGTAACGGCCTGGCGGTCTGTGGTGGCCTGATATCAGGCAGCAGCCTGCTCAGCGGTTGCGACAGTGGAGCAGCCGTCAGTGGCGCAACGGCATTGTCCAGTACACCGGTGCACGGCGGTCGTTTGCGGGTCGGCATTATCGATGGCGACCAGTCAGGCAACCTTGACGCGCATAAACCGGTGGGCGGCGGGATCATTCGCGGCTGGGCTCTGTACAGCAAGTTCTGGGAATGGAACACCGACGTCAGCACGCGCCTGGCCCTGGCCGAGTTCGCCGAGCCCAACGCCGATGCCAGCGCCTGGACCATTCGCATCAAGCCGGGGCTGGAGTTTCATCACGGCAAGAGCATCGGCGCCGACGACATGCTGTTCTCGATCCTGCGCCTGACCGATCCGAAACTGGCATCGCCGTTTGCCGGCCTGGTGGGTGCGATCGATCGCAATGCCCTGCGCAAACTCGATGAGCGCACCATTGAAATCCGTTTCAAGCAGGGGCAGAGCTTTTTCCCGCTGGATGAAACCCTGATCAGTTTCGGTGGCATCGTTCCCACCGACTACGACCCGATCAGCAATCCGGTGGGCGCCGGGCCTTACAAACTCAAAAGCTTCATTCCCGGTCAGCGCTCGCTCTACGAGCGTTTTGCCAATTACTACAAGCCTGGCCAGCCCTATGCCGATGAGCTGGAAATCATCGAATTCAAGGATCAGGTGTCCCGTGCCGCCGCGTTGCGTGCCGGGCAGATCGACGTCGCCAGCGGCGTGCAGGCTGAGCACAGCGCGTTGCTCAAGGCCGATTCCCGGCTCAATTTCTACGCGTCGCCCAGCACCTCGTTTACCGGCTTCAACCTGAATCTGGCCAAGGCACCCTTTCAGGATCAGCGAGTGCGCCAGGCTTTTCGTCTGCTGGCTGATCGGCGTGAACTGGTCGATCGCGGCCTCAACGGTTTCGGACGGATCGCCAATGACCTGTATTCGCCCCATGACCCGACGTACAACCACGGCATCGTCCAGCGTCCGTACGACCTGGATCAGGCGCGTTCGCTGTTGCGCCAGGCCGGGCAAAACGATCTGCGCGTGGAGCTGACCACTACGCCGGGGCCGGGCGTCAATGCGGCGCTGGTGTTTGCCCAGCAGGCGAAGAAGGCCGGCGTCGAGATCAAGGTCACCCAGGTCGATGGCTCGGTGTTCAACGGTGCGCAACGGGAAAACTGGTTGTTGTCCCCGGGCTCCACTCCGGCCCGGGGTTTCCTTGCCTCGGCGCTGCACAACGACGCGCCCCAGGCCATTTACAACCGTAGCAATTTCCACGACGAGCGTTTCACCTCGTTGTACCAACAGGCGTTGGCACAGCCGGATCTGCAACAGCGCAAGGTGCTCGTGCATGAAGCCCAGGCTATTCAACACGAGCGGGGCGGGCTGCTGATCTGGGGTTTCAATGACGTGCTGGATGCCGCCTCTGTTCGAGTCGCAGGGCTGGCGCCTGAACAAACGACCTTTGCTTCATGGCGTTTCGATGAAATGTGGGTGAACCATGCCTGAATCTTCCTGCAAGCATCCGCGCACGCCAGCCTGGCTGTCCTGGTTCATCGGCCGCCTGGGTTATGGCCTGCTGACCGCTTGGGTCATCAGCCTGGTGGTGTTCATTGCCACGCAGGCACTGCCCTCGGACCCGGCGCGGGTGATCCTCGGTCCCGATGCGCCGCTGGAAAGCATCCTCACCTTGCAGCGCCAGTTGGGCCTGGACCGGCCGATCATCGAGCAATACCTGCGCTGGCTGGGAAATGCCCTGAGTGGCGAGCTGGGGGTATCGCTGGACTCCAATGTGCCGGTCGGCAACATCCTGTTCGGCCGCTTCGGCTACACATTAGCGCTGCTGGCCGGGGTGATTGCCGTGGTTGTGCCAGCGGCGTTGTTGCTCGGCGTGTCATTGGCCTTGCGCCGTGACAGTCGCCTGGATCGCTGGAGCCTGTCGCTGCTGATTTTCCTCAAGGCCACCCCGGGTTTTCTCCTGGCCATCGGTCTGGTGCTGCTGTTTTCCATGCCGCACATGGACGTGTTGCCGGCGGTGTCCATTCTCGATCCGGACAAATCGCTGCTGCGCCAATTGCAGTTCCTGGTGTTGCCGGTGCTGGCCCTGAGTCTGTCGACGTTGCCGTACCTGACGCGCATGGTGCGGGCGTCGATGATCGAGGCGCTGGAGTCCGACTATGTCGTCGCCGCCAGGCTGCGGGGTATTCCCGAGTGGCGAATCGTCTGGCGTCACACCTTGCCCAATGCATTGATCCCGGCGATCCAGGGCGTGGCCCTGACCTTGCGCACCTTGATCGGCGGGGCGCTGCTGGCCGAGGTGATCTTCAGCTATCCGGGCATCGGCACTTCGCTTAACTCGGCGATCCAGATGCGCGACTTGCCGATGGTCCAGGCCATCGTGCTGGTGATCACCCTGGGCGTGGTGTTGATCAACCTGTTCGCGGATCTGCTGACGGTGCTGCTGACGCCAAAACTGCGCACCGCCCGCCGGGTGACCATGATCCGGCGTAACCGTCGGGGCATCCAGCCCTGGTGGCGTCGCTCCCCATCCAAGGCACCTTGAGAGGTGAGGCATGACTGATTCGCGACCTGTGCGCTGGCCGCTGTGGCTGGCGCAACCGCAAACCCGCAAGGGCGCGTTGATTACACTGGCGGTGGTAGTGCTCGCACTGCTTGGCCCTTTTTTAGCTCCCCACAGCCCAACGGAAATGCTCGGTTCGGTGTACGGCGCCCCCGTGGGCAAAGCGTTGCTGGGCTATGACTTTCTCGGCCATGACGTGTTGTCGCGCTTGCTCAGTGGCGGCGTGTCGGTGCTGTGGATGTCAGTGGCGGCAGCGTCGATCGCGTTGCTGGCGGGTAGCACCCTGGGCCTGTTGGCGGGATTTTCCCGGCGACGCCTGGATCAACTGATCACCTGGCTGGCGGACGTGTCGCTGGCCTTTCCCGACCTGATCCTGGTGCTGTTGATTGTCTCCATGCTGGGGCGTGCGCCTTGTCTGATCGTATTGACCGTGTCCATCGCCTTTACCCCGGGCGTGATTCGTCTGGCCCGGGGCAGCGCGGTGGCGGTGGCGGGGCAGGAGTTCGTCGAGGCCGCGCAGATGATGGGCTATTCAAGGCGGCGGATTCTGTTCAGGGAAATCCTGCCGAACATCCTTACACCGCTGCTGGTGCACTTCGGCAACATGCTGACCTGGGGCGTGGGCATGCTTTCGGGGTTGAGTTTCCTCGGTTACGGCGTCGCGCCACCGACGGCTGATTGGGGGCTGATGATCAACGAGAACCAGGCGGGTTTGCTGGTGCAACCTTGGGCGGTATTGGCCCCGGCGATCCTGATCGGCATCTTCGCCTATGGCACCAATATCCTGGCCGAAGGCATCGGTCGCAGCAGTTCAAGGATCGGAGAGAAACAGCCATGAACGCTATTGCCGGGATCGAATCCCGTCCTCCTCTAGTGACTACGCAGGTGTTGCAGGTTCGCGATTTGCGCGTCGAGTTGCCGGGGCAGATCGACGTACTGTCCGGCGTCACCTTCAATCTTGAGCGCGGAGAAATTATTGGATTGGTCGGGGAGTCCGGGTCCGGCAAGACCACCCTGGCTACCGCCTTGCTGGCCCATGCCCGAAGGGGCGCACGGATCGTCGGCGGGCAGGTCGAAGTGTCCGGTCAATCGCTGCTGACGCTTGCGGGCGAGGATCTGCGTCGGGCTCGGGGCAGCCTGATCGGCTACGTGGCCCAGGACCCGGCAACCGCGCTGAATCCGGCGCTGCGTATCGGCAGTCTGCTGCGTGAAACCCTGGGCGTTCATCAGGTTGAACTCGATCGCGCCGCGCAACAGCAGCGCATCGTCGAGACCTTGCGCGACGTCGGCCTGCCCGATGATGCGCAGTTCCTGCGACGCTTTCCCCATCAACTGTCCGGCGGGCAGCAACAGCGGGTGATGCTGGCGCTGGCCTTCGTACTGCGTCCGGCATTGATCGTCCTCGACGAGCCGACCACTGCGCTGGACGTCACCACCCAGGCTCACATCCTGGCGACGTTGCGCCGGTTGTGTAAAAGCCTGGGCGTGGCGGCGGTGTATGTGTCCCATGACCTGGCGGTGATCAAGGACCTGGTGGACCGAGTGATGGTGATGTATGCCGGGCGTATCGTCGAGGTTGCACAGCGCGACGTGCTGTTCCATCAACCGGCTCATCCCTATACCCGGGGCTTGCTGGCGGCGATTCCCGATGTGTCGCAACGCCGGGACTTGCTGGCGATTGCCGGACATGCACCGGCACCGGGACAGCGGCCGCAAGGATGTGCCTTCGCACCGCGGTGCTCCCGTCGCGTTGCGGCGTGTTCGGTACTCGAGCCGTCATTGCAGGAACTGTCGTTACGGCAGCGGGTGGCCTGCCTGGCCCCGCATCTTCAAGCCCTGCAACGGGTTGCCCCAGCCTCTGTACCGCCAATCGCCGAGGCGGTGGAGTGCCCGCCGCTGTTGGAGGTCAAGGACCTGAACCTGGCCTACGACCGGCAGGTGCTGTTCGATGTGTCGCTGCGGGTGGCTACCGGCGAGTGCCTGGCGCTGGTGGGCGAGTCCGGGTCGGGCAAGACCAGCCTGGCCCGTGCCGTTGCCGGGCTGGGAGAAAACGCCGAGGGCGAGCTGCGTTACGCGGGCGAGTCGTTGAGCCTGTCGGCGCGGCAGCGCAGTGGGTCGCTGCGGCATCAGATCCAGTACATCTTCCAGAATCCATACCGGGCGCTGAATCCGCGGCAAACGGTTTTCCAGACGCTGAGTGCGCCTTTGGAGCATTTCTTCGGTATCAAGGGCGCGTCTGCTCGGCAAAAAGTGCATGCCGTGCTCAAGCGGGTTTCGTTGCCGTCCTCGGTGGCGGACCAGTATCCCCACAGCCTGTCCGGTGGTGAACGCCAGCGCGTGGCGATTGCACGGGCGTTGGTCTGTGAGCCAAAGCTGCTGATCTGCGACGAAATCACCTCGGCACTGGACGTTTCGGTACAGGCATCGATCCTGGCGCTGTTGCGTCAATTGCAGCGGGAAGGGCTGACGCTACTGTTCGTCACCCACGACCTGGGCGTTGTCCGTGCCATTGCCGATCGGGTGTTGGTGTTGAAATTGGGAAGGGTGGTGGAGCAGGGGCGGGTCGATCAGGTCCTGGACCAACTGCAGGCGGCCTATACCCGCACCCTGCTGGAAAACTCCCCGACATTGCGGTGACATGGATTTGCGCGGCCATGTTGAATTTGTGACATGACACGTATCTGTAGGAGCCGGCTTGCCGGCGAAGCGATGGTGGCCGTTATGCCGCCTTCGCTGCGATGCGGCGACCCGACAAGCCAGCTCCTACAGGTTTGCGGCGGTATGTTGATTTTGTGACGTGACACGCATCTGTAGGAGCCGGCTTGCCGGCGAAGCGATGGTGGCCGTTGTGCCGCCTTCGCTGGCAAGCCAGCTCCTACAGGATTTGCGGAGTAAGTTGGATTTGTGGCATGCACGCATCTGTAGGAGCCGGCTTGCTGGCGAAGCGATGGTGGCCGTTATGCCGCCTTCGCTGGCAAGCCAGCTCCTACAGGATTTGCGGGGGTACGTTGGGTTTGTGGCGTGACACATCTCTGTAGGAGCCGGCTTGCTGGCGAAGCGATGGTGGCCGTTATGCCGCCATCGCTGCGATGCGGCGGCCCGACAAGCCAGCTCCTACAGGATTTGCGGGGTAAGTTGGATTTGTGGCATGCACGCGTTCTGTAGGAGCCGGCTTGCCGGCGATGGCGTTGGTGAATATTGCGCTGTGCTTATGCCACCCGCGCCTTCCGACGTCGCACTTCTTCGCGCACCGCCGGGATGATCCAGCGTCCGTAGTCCACGGTGTCATAGAGCGGGTCATAACCCCGGTTAAGGAAAGTGGTCACGCCCAGGTCGACATAATCGAGCAAGGCCTGGGCCACCGTTTCCGGGGTGCCGACCAGGGCGGTGGTGTCGCCGTAGGCCCCGACGGCGGTGGCGGTGGGCATCCAGAGTGCACGGTCATGACGATCACCCAGGGCTGCGGCGGCAAGCAAACGTTCGGAACCGGTGCCCTTGATACGTTTTTGCCACGGGCTGCCGGCCGCGAATTGCGGATTGGCCTTGATCTGTTCGAGGATCTGTTGCGCCCTTTGCCACGCCAGTTCCTCGGTAGCACCCAGAATCAAGCGTACGGACAGGCTGACTCGCGGCGCCTCGACACCCGCCGCGCTGGCAGCCGCCCGCAGTTTGCCGATCTGCTCGGCTACACCACTCAAGGGTTCACCCCACAAGGCATACAGGTCCGCATGCTTTACCGCGATCTGATAGGCGATGGCCGAAGACCCGCCGAAGGAAATCGGAATGTGCGGCTGCTGCAACGGCTTGACCGGTGAGAAAGCGCCCTTGATGTTGAAATACTCCCCCTCGAAGTCGAACGGTTCTTCAGCCGTCCAGGTGCGCCGGACGATCTCCAGGTATTCGTCAGTACGTTTGTAGCGTTCGGTCTTGTCCAGCAGGAAGTCGCCCTCCTGGGGTTCGGCGGTGATGCCGGTGATGGCATGCAGGCGAATCCGGCCGCCGCCGGTGGTGTGATCCAGTGTTGCGAAAGCCCGCGCGGCAACGGTCGGGGCAGTGAGGGCGGGACGGTGGGCGATCATGAAACCCAGGCGCTCGGTATGAGCGGCGGCATAGGCCGCGATCTGCAGACTGTCTGCGCTGCCCGGGCCGCTGGCGATCAGCACCCGGTCGAAGCCGGCCTGTTCATGGGCACGGGCGTGGTGGCGGATAAACCCCAGATCGAAATCCGGGCTGCGCACGCCCCGGGTCTCGGACCACTGGCGAGGGAAAATCATGCCGACAAATTCAATGGACATTGGAACACTCCTGAGGGCGGAAGGCGGGCTGGCCGCGGGCTTAGAACTGGTAATCCACCTGGGCCAGCAAGGTGCGGCCAGGCATGGGTTGCAAAAACGTATTGGTGGAACCGGCCAGGCCGCTGACGAAGTTCAGCTCGTTGGTCAGGTTGAGCACGCGCAGGGTGGTGCTCCACTGCGGCTGGCGGTAATACACGGCAAGGTCGAGGTTGTATTCGTCGGGGATCTTCACGGTCTTGCTCAGGTTCAGGTACCAGCTGCTGGTCCACCAGCCGGAAAGCTCCGCGCCAAAACCTGAGTCGAAGCGATAGTCGACATACCCGCTGGCGGTGTACTCGGGAATCTGCACCGCGTCGAAGCGCCCGGACGGCCGCTGGTTGAGGCTGTTGTTGTCGCCGAACACCGTGCCGTTGTCGGGTATGAACCCCGCCGAGGCAAAACCGGCCTGGGAGGCAAATTCGTTGTAGGCGGTGAGTTTGGAAAGGTTCAGTGCCGTGCGCAGGTGATCATCGGGCTGGTAGCGAATGGTCGACTCCACGCCCTTGATCACCAGTCGGGCAATGTTGTTGTTGCTGTCGGGTGACTGATCCCGTTCCTGCTTGAACGCTGCCAGGGTCATGAACAGTTCGTTGGGCACGGCTTCGACTTTCAACCCCACTTCGTGCAGCACGCTGAGGCTTTCGAACGCCAGCGGGTTGAGCAGGTTGGCGCCGGCACCACTGCCCCAGCCCAGGCCGTTGGAGAAGAACCCGGTGTTGACCGCCAACGAGCGATCGAAGGTGTAGTACAGCGTGCTGTTTTCGGTCGGCTTTACGTATGGGCTGACCTGAAAGGCGAACAGTCGGTAGTTGTCACTGTCCTTGCGCGGGTTGCCGCCAGCGAGCACGAACGGGTTTTCGATTTCGGCATCGATCCAGCTGCGGCTGGCGCCGATGTTCAGGCCGACGCGCTCACCCAATCGCAGGTTGTGCTGGGTGAACAACGTCCGCGTGGACCAGGTACTTTCAGCGGTGTAAGGCGCGACGGATTCGGCGTACAGCCCGTGACCGGCCGGGTACATCGGGGGCAGATTCAGCCAACCATAGAAGTTGGAGAATTGCGACACGCCGGGCTGGCCAATCCAGCCGGCATTGCCACCGGCGGGATTGGAACCGGTCAGCCCCAGCAGATCCCCCGGATTTTTGCCCGAAGGGTCCTGCGTCAGGTCATAGGCGTTGATGGTCGAGCCGAAACTGTTGTTGGCGGCGATCGACTGGTTGAACTCGCGGCGGTAGATCAGCCCGGTATTGCTGTCATCACGCAGGGTCAAGTCGCCCAACTGCACTTCGTTGCGCGAGCGGAACTCGAAGCGGTTATCGAAAATATTGTCCTTGGACTGCACCTGGAAAGAACCGACGGCGTCGGTCATGTCCCGTGAGCGTTGGTAAAACGTGTTGTTGGCCAGGGTGATGGTGGGGGTCAGATCGGCTTCTACCCGCAGTTGCGTGGTGAAGCGCCGGGAGGTGTTTTCATCCTCGTCGCGCTGGCCGGTTTGGGACGACAGCGAGGTCAGGCCGTTGCCCGCCAGCGACGGGTCGTAAACCCAGCCTCGCAGGCTGCCGGGGTTGCTTTGGGTGTTTGGGGAAGCTGACTGAAAACTGCCATCGACCACGCTGTATTGGCCCTGGGCGTTACGTTGGCGTTGGACCCAGCCCAGGGTCGGCGCATCAGCCGCACCGGAAGCGAGTACCGGCGACCACAGGGTGTTGCCGTTCTGGATGATCGGCGTGGCCCGTCCGGCGTAATACTTGCCGTGGTCGACCAACGCCTGGTTGGCGCGGTTCCAGCCGTGGGTGATGTTGTAGTCGTAGTAGTCGTCGTAACTGGCATTCCAGTCGACGCGCACGTTGTCATTGCGCCAGGCGAGGGCGCCGTAGAAGGCGTCGAAGTTGTTGTCGACGTTGTCGTAGTAATCCTCCTGGCGCTGCTTGGTAATGCTGATCCGGTAGGCGAGATTGTCACTCAGCGGGCCGGTGTTATCGACGCTGAATTTGCTCGAGTCACGGGATTCGCCGTCGGGTACCCAGGTGCCCAACTCACCGCTGAGCCGGGTCTTGAACTCGCTGAAATTGGGTTTCTTGCTCAGGTAATTGACGTAGCCGCCACTGCCGGACACCGAGCCATAGGTGACGGATGACGGACCGGCGACGATGTCGGCGCCTTCATAGGCGTTGAAGTTGGCCGGGTGGCGCACACCGTACGCGCGCTGGCCGTCCTGGAAGACTTCAGAGCCCTGGGCGCGAAATTGCGGCGCGATCCCGGCGTTCTGGCCGCCACCACGGGTGATGCCCGGCGCGTATTTGACCAGGTCGTCGGCGCTGCGGATCGGGTCGTTGGCCAGTTGCTCGGCATTGACCTGAGTGATCGAGCGCGGGGTGTCGAGCACCTTGGTTTCGATTCCGCCGTAGATCGAAGACTCCGGCCGGGTGGGCAGGGCGTCATCGTCGGAATCGCTGGCGCTGGCCTGGACAGTGACGGTTTGCAGTTGGGTGTCGGCGGCGAAGGTTGGTAGCGAAAATGTCGACACCACCGCCATAGCCAGGGCGGAGCGTTTTACAGGCAAACGAAAGGCGATAGAGGGCATGACGAATGAGCCTCGCAACAAAAAAAATGGGTATGGCGATGTCCCTGACACCCGGCAAAACCCCGTGGGAGCTGGCCTGCCGGCGATGACGTCGTAACGTTCACCGCCACCATCGCCGGAACGCCGCCCGCAGCAGGGCGGCTCCCACAGGTCGCGGTGTGTCAGGCCGTGTCTTTCAACCAGAGCTTTTCAAAGCGCCAGGTGCTGAACAGCGACTCCTCGGCCGCCGCGCCGCCTACGCGGTTGGCCACGCTATCGAGCAGATCGGCGTAACCCCAGATCAACAGGCCGCCGCGCTCGTACTGGATTTGCTGCACCTGATGCACCAGGGCCCTGCGTTTTTCCAGGTCGGGTTGGGCCATGGCCGCCAGGAACAGCTCACTGAACTGCGGGTCGTGGAAGTGGGTCTTGTTCGACACGGCAAATGGCGCGTCGGTATGGATCGCACTGGCCAGGAACGGTGCGCCGATGCTGCCGCCGGTACTCAAGGTCCAGTCGTTGCGCTGCGGGCCCTGGAAAGTGGCCAGGTCGACCTGCTTGACCTTGAGGGTCACGCCAATGCGCTTGGCCTGTTCCGCCAGCACCAGCGCTGACGTCAGTCCCGGACCGGGTGTCGTCACCAGTTCCAGTTCAAGGTTTTCATGCCCGGCTTCCTTGAGCAGTTGCGCCGCCCGTTGCGGGTCGTGGGCACGCGGTCCAAGGCCATGGTTGAACGTCGGATCGCTCGGCGCATACAGGTCGTTGGCGACCCGGCCCTGACCATTGAGCGCCCGGCGCACCAGTTCCTCCCGATCAGCCAACAGACGAAACGCCTCGCGTACCCGTGGATCGTTGAACGGTGGTTTGTCGAGGTTCATGTCGAACGACAGCCAGTTGCCGGTCACCGATTTGAGCACCCTCAGCCGAGGATCGCGCTGCAGCACTTCCAGCTGTTCGGTGGGCATCACGTTGGCCATGTCGATCTGTCCGGAACGCAGGGCGGCCAGGCGCGAGACCTGATCCTTGAAGTCGATGATCTCCAGCTCGTCGGCGTAGGGTTTGCCGTCCTTGTAGTAGTTCTCGAACCGCGTGAACAACGAACGCTGGCCGGGGGTGAAGCTTTTCAGTTTGTAGGGGCCGGCGCCCACCGGGTTGTTGACCGGGTGATAGTCCACCGGCACGATGCCGCCAAAATTGACCCAGGTTTCCGCCAAAGGCATGTAGCTGCGGCCTTCGCGAAAGTTCAGGCGTACGGTGCGCGAATCGAGCTTGACCAGGTTGTCGCGGTCCACCCAGTGCAGCAGCGCGGCATAGGGCGATGCCAGTTGCGGGTCGGTCAGGCGGCGGATGGAGAAGATCAGGTCATCGGCGTCGATGGTCTTGCCATGGTGAAATTCCAGGTCTGGACGCAGGCGAAGCGTCCAGCTGCTGGCATCGGCATTCGGCTCGGCGAATTCGGCCAGGGCCAGGCGCGGTTGCATCTGCTCGTCCCATTCCCACAACTTGCTGTAGAGAGCAAAGCCGCGAACGATGCCGCTGCCGATGGGTTTGTGGGCGTCGAGGTTGCCGCTCTGGTTACCGTCGAGAATGCCCAGGCGCAGACGTCCGCCATACCGCGGTTGATCGTCGCCAATGGCGCTGGCGATCGGCTTTTCGCTACTCGGGCCGCAACCGGCGAGCAGGCCGCCACCGAGCAGCAAGCCACCGCCCAGCAGCGCACTGTGGCCGAGAAAATCCCGGCGGCTGAATGATGAGTGATCGTCGCTCATGGCATCAGGCTCCGGCCGGGCCGTTGGCGGAGCGCAACTCCAGCGGCGCTTCTGACGGTCGACTCAATTGCACGCGTTCACTGCGAAAGTGCGGCAGGATGTGCTCGCCCAGGCGATAGGCTTCCTCCAGATGGGGGTAGCCGGCGAGGAAGAACAGATCGATGCCGATGGCGTTGTACTCGCGAATCCGCGCCACGACATTTTCGTAGCTGCCCACCAGCGCGCAGCCTGGTGGAATGCCGATGTAGCCGAAACCGGTCCAGACGTTGGGGTGGATGAAAAAGTCGTCGAAGCCTTGGGTCTCGGCTTTTTGCGCGAATTCATTTTCGTAGCTGAGTTTGCGCGCGGTGCGCAGCCCGGCATGGGCAGCCACAGCCTTGACCGCGCCCCTGGCGATGCCTTCATCGAAGAAGCGCTTGGCCTCGGTGCGGGCCAGTTCCTCGGTCTCGCGGGTAATGACATCGATCGACAAACCAAAACGAATGTCGGTGCGCCCATACTTCAACGCACGCGCGCGTATATCGGCAATCAGCGCGGCAATTTCGTCCGGGTGCTCAGCGCGCATCAGGTAGAAGTCGGCGTGCCTGGCCGCGAACTCCCGGGCCGGGATCGATGAGCCCGCCGTGCAGATCAGTGGCAGCTCGGCCTTTTTCAACGGCCCGCGCAAACCACCGCCTTCGGCTTTGTAGAACTTGCCCTCGTAGTGGAAATTTTCGTTGTGCCAATAACCCTTGACCACGTCCATGAACTCGATGGCCCGTTCATAGCGCTCATCGTGATCGCTGAAGTCGCCGACCTGGCGCTGAATCGCGTCCGAGCCGCCGTTGATGATGTTCCAGACCAACCGGTTGCCGGTGGCGCGCTGATAAGTCGCGGCTTGCTGCACCGCCACCCACGGCGTGTAGTGATAGGGCTGGAACGCCGTGACGAATTTCAGCGTTCGGGTTTCCCGTGCCAGCAACGAGCAGACCGTCCACGGCTCTTCGCCGGAGGGGGCGTTGACCATCAGCGCGCCACCAAAGCCGTTGATTTCCGCGGCTTTGGCGATCTGTCCCAGGTAATCGATGTAAGTGAAGTGGTCACCGACGCTGAAGGCCGAGACAGCACCGGTGCTCGGGCCGCCACGGTGCCAGTCGCCACGGTTGCGCGGGTCGCCGGGGAGGAACTGGGTTTCGCCATGCAGGGGCAGGCGGGTGAAGAATTCAATGCTCATGTCGAGGGCTCCGTCTCACTGCACGCTGGGATTGCAGATCGGGGTGATCGGCTGGTCGTTGATGACCTTGTGGGCGAACGGCACCGAGTCCTTGAGGGAGGCGTTGACGGTTTCGCTGTGGCCCAACCCTTTGTAGAGATGGCCCTCAACCACCGAGCCGGTCTTGCAGGCGTCCTGCATCAGCGCGACCTGGGTCGAGGCGGCCGGGGTCTTGTCTTCGGCACCGGTGCCGATGAATATCGGTTGGGCCAGTTTCAATGTCGGGTAGGACACCTGCTTCTGCCACGCCGCGAGCTGGTCGCCCTGGTAGTCTTTTTTTGCATTGGCCGGTGTCAGGCCGACGCCCACCACATCGCTGACCAGCGCCGCCAGGCAACTGGTGCGGGCCTGCTCGAACAGTGGCAAGGCCTTGTCGGTGTAGAAGTCCTTGGGGTTGATACTCGGGTCATACTGCTGGGCTGCCAGCAAGGTGTAGAAGCCGTAGGCGAGTGACGCGTCGACCTTGTTGACGTCCTGTTCACCGACGTTTTTCGCACCCACGGTGTAGATCACGCCGGTGCCGATGCTGCCTTTGACGCCGAGGTCGGGCGCATAAGTCGGCGCGTAGGCGGCGGAGGCGAACGCGCCCGCGCCTCCTTGGGACTGCCCGACGATCAGCACTTTGTTGGCCAGCCCCGGAACTCCGGCGACCACGGCTTTGGCCGCATCGAGGATGCCGTAGGCCGCCATGCGATTGTTCAGCAACGGATGGCCACCGGGAACGCCAAGGCCCTGATAGTCGGTGGCGACAATGGCATAACCTTCGTCCAGCCAGCGGCTGAGGTATTGCACGTCACGATAGGAGCGACCTTGCCAGGACGGCGCGCAAACATCCGCTACACCGACGGTGCCATGGCCCCAACTGGCCACCGGCCAACCACCGGCCGGCGCCTTGCCCTTGGGCAGGAACAGCGTGCCCGAGACCACGATCGGGGTCTTGTTGTCGATGCCGTCGGTGGAGCTGTAGAGAATCCGCTGGGCGCTGGCGGCGTTGGGCAGGCTAAGGGTCTTGTCCAACGGCTCGCTGCGCAGCAGTTTGCCCGGTGTGGTCGGGATCACGTCTTGCCAGGTGTAGAACGCCGAGACTCGGCCGTCGCCTTGCAGCGGATCGGGTTTGGGTGCATGCACGCCGGCGGCCATGGCGTTCAAGGACAGCGCCAGGACGCTCAGCCCGAAGACGAATTTTTGCGGCAGTTTCATCTGGATTTCCCTATTCATGGAGGGTGCTGACCTGGCCACGCAGGGCCGGCCAGTAGTCGGTGAGCTTCAGATCGATCAGCGCCTGGTTGGTGAAACCGGTGGCCAGCGATGGGGTGATGTCGTAGTTGTCGCGGATAAGGTGATTAGCCAGGGCGTAGGCTGTCAGCGCCTGGTAGTGGGCCTTGAGTTGCTGGTCGCTTTTGGGCGCCCAACGATCTTTCCAGGCCACGGGATCGTTCTGGTCGTCGCGGCGCAACACGCTTTCAGCGGTGCCGGCGCGGGAGGAGAGTTGGTAGTACGCGTCCTGATTCTGCTCCTGGGAGATCCACCAGGCAGCCTTGACCCAGGCAGTGGCCAGCAATTGAGTCAGGTCCGGGTGTTGCTGGACAAAAAGGTCGGTGCCCCACAGGTCGGAGACCAGGCGCCAGTCGTTGGCGCCTTGTTTGGTCGACCAGATGATCTTGCCTACGCCTTTGTCTTCCAGGGCATAGGCTTCGCTGAGCAGCACCGCCGCGTCGACTTTACCGGCGGACACGGCTGCCGCGCCGACCTGCGGGTTGAGGTTGGCGATCTTGAAATCATCGAGCTTGAGGCTTTTGCTTGCGAGGAAGTTACTGAAGGCAAATTCCCAGGGGCGACCGCGGTGCAGGGCCACGCGCTTGCCCTTGAGGTCTTCGATGCTCTTGGCCTCGGAGCCTGCCGGTACCACCAGGTAGATGTTGTTACCGCTACCACCGGGCACGATCAGCTTGCCCGGCACACCACCCGCACCGGCGATGACGGAAGGCAGGTCGCCGCGCACGGCAAAGTCGATGCTGTTGTTGCTGAAGCCTTCGTTGATCTGCGGACCGGCGCCGGCGTGGGGCAGGGCGATCCACTCCAGCTTGATGTCGCGCTGGCTCAGTTGTTGTTCAAGCCAGCCGTCCTCGATCACTCGCCCGGCGATCCCGCCAAATACCGGTTTGCCACCTTGGGTGTAGGCGACAATGGCGATCTTCACCGCGGTCGGAGCCTGTTCGGCCAGTGCGATGGCACTGAGCAGTAAGCCGGTCAATGCGACCAGGCCGTTGCGCCAGAAACTTTTCATTGAAATCTCCCTGTGTGGCTATTTGGCAAACACGCCCAGGGAGAGAGCAGATTGCATGCCACTGCGCGCAAAAACGTCTGCAGGCCTTGCGCGGCGGGGCTTTCGAGGAAGTGAGCGAGCGTGGTAAGCCAGGCTGGGTGCTGATCTGTCAGCAGGGTGATGCTTGCCCATTGCTGCTCCAGCAACAGGGCAGGAACAGTTCAATGGCTTATTCGTATTGGGAATATATAAATACTAATTAATAATTTTTTAGTCTATATATCTTCGTGCACTATTGAGCACGCGCTTTTACTGCCAGGAATGCACCATGTCGCTGATCACACATCCAAACGCCCGCGAATTGACCAAATCGGTGCGGGCCACCGTTCTGGTGTTCAAGGACCCGCGCTCACAGGAGTTGCTCAGTAGAATCGAGCGCCTGGCGCCCAGCGAAGCCAATACGTTGATCATCGGCGAAACCGGTACCGGCAAGGAGCTGGTCGCCCGCCACATCCACCACTTGAGCCGCCGCGGGCGTGAGCCCTTTGTGGCGGTCAATTGCGGTGCGTTTGCCGAAACCCTGGTGGAAAGCGAGTTGTTCGGCCATGAGAAAGGCGCATTCACGGGTGCCACGACCACCAAGGCCGGTTGGTTCGAGGCGGCCAATGGCGGCACGCTGTTTCTCGATGAAATCGGCGATCTGCCACTGAACATGCAGGTCAAGCTGCTGCGGGTATTGCAGGAGCGAGAGGTGGTGCGCCTGGGTTCGCGTACGCCGATTCCGATCAACGTACGACTGGTCGCCGCGACCAACGTCAACCTTGCCGATGCAGTCGTTGCCGGGCATTTTCGCGAGGACCTGTTCTACCGTCTGCACGTCGCCACGATTCGCCTGCCGCCCTTGCGCGAACGGCCGGGCGACATCCTGCCACTGGCCGAGTTTTTCCTTGAGGAGCACTGCCAGCGCCTGGGTTACAACCGCGCCTCATTGAGTGTCGAGGCGGAGCGAAAACTGCTGGAACACAGTTGGCCGGGCAACATCCGCGAACTGGAAAACTCCATTCACCACGCCTTGCTGGTGTGCCGTAACCAGCGAGTCGCACCGGGGGACTTGCACCTGGTGGACATGCGCTCCTCAGGCATCCGCCATGAACAGGAGCAAACGGTTCAAACGAGTCATGCCATTGCCGGCCCGGTGGACCTGGAAACGGCGCTCAACGCGCTGTTCGAGCAGAACATTCCAGACCTCTACGAGCACATCGAGGAGACCATCTTTCGTGCGGCCTACCGTTTCTGCCATGGCAACCAATTGCAGACCGGACGACTGCTGAACATCAGCCGCAATATCGTGAGGGCTCGACTGGAAAAGATCGGAGAACTGAACAAGCCACTGTCGGTGGAGGAGTAATGTCGCAGCGACTCGCCGCTGCCCCCTGGGGGAGCGGGCTTGCCCGCGAAAGCGGTGTGTCAGTCGACATTGATGTTGAATGTGCCGTCCCCTTCGCGAGCAAGCCCGCTCCCACACTCGATCTCCAGTGAGCACAAAGACTGTGTTCGCCGAGGATCAAATGTGGGAGCGGGCTTGCTCGCGAAAGCGGTGTGTCAGTCGACATCGATGTTGAATGTGCCGGCCCCTTCGCGAGCAAGCCCGCTCCCACACTCGATCTCCAGTGAGCACAAAGACTGTGTTCGACGAGGATCAAATGTGGGAGCGGGCTTGCCCGCGATGGCGGAGTGTCAGTCGCCAGGGATGTTGGAAGTAATGGCCTCATCGCCAGCAGGCTGGCTCCCACAGGGGATCTTCAGTGAACACGGGATTTGTGTGTGGCAAAGATCAAAGTGTGGGAGTGAGCCTGCTCGCGATGGCGGAGTGTCAGTCGCCAGGGATGTTGGATTTGATGGCCTCTTCGCGAGCAAGCCCGCTCCCACAGGGGGATCTTCAGTGAACACGGGATTTGTGTGTGGCAAAGATCAAAGTGTGGGAGTGAGCCTGCTCGCGATGGCGGAGTGTCAGTCGCCAGGGATGTTGGATTTGATGGCCTCTTCGCGAGCAAGCTGGCTCCCACAGGGGGTCTTCAGTGAACACGGGATTTGTGTGTGGCAAAGATCAAAGTGTGGGAGCGGGCTTGCTCGCGAAGACGGTAGATCAGGCAACACCTATCTCAGATCCGAAAACTCCCCACCAACTGATTCAACCTCGCCGCCTGCTGCTCCAGCTCCGTACAAGCCCGCAACGTCGCCTGCAGGTTCTCCACCCCTTGCTGGTTCAGCGTGTTGATCCGGGTGATGTCGACGTTCAAGGCCTCGACCACGGCGGTCTGTTCTTCGGTGGCGGCGGCGACGGACTGGTTGACGTTGTCGATCTCGCCGATGCGTTGGGTCACGCTGCTCAAGCGGGTGCCGGCGAGGTTGGCGATGGTGACGCTTTCTTCGCTGTGCTGCTGGCTTTCGGTCATGGTGGTGACCGAGTCGCGGGCGCCGATTTGCAGCTCCTCGATCATTTGCTGGATCTCCAGTGCCGAGGTTTGGGTGCGGCCAGCGAGGCTGCGCACTTCGTCGGCAACCACGGCAAAGCCGCGGCCGGCTTCACCGGCACGTGCCGCTTCGATGGCGGCGTTGAGTGCCAGCAGGTTGGTCTGCTGGGAGATGCCCTTGATCACTTCGAGGATCTGCCCGATGTTCACGGTCTTGTCGTTGAGCACTTCGATGTTGCTGCACGACGCGCTGATCTTGCCGGACAGTTCGTTCATCACTTCTATCGTGCGCTGCACCACCTGGCGACCGTCTTCGGCTTGTTGTCGGGCGGAAGAAGCCTGCTGCGAGGCATCGGAGGCGTTATGCGCGATCTCCTGGGCAGCAGCGCCCAACTGGTTGATGGCGGCGGCGACGCTGTTGGTGCGGCTCGATTGATCGTCGAAATTGCTCAGGGACGAATTGGTGGCGTCCAGCACGCGGCGGGCACCTTCGTTGACGCCATGGGCCGCCGACGACACTTCGCGGATCGACTGGTGAATGCGCTCGACAAAACGGTTGAACGCCGTGGCCAACTGGCCGATTTCATCCCGCGATTGCACTTGCAGGCGCCGGGTCAGGTCGCCTTCGCCGAGGGAGATATCTTCCATGACCCGGGTCAGCACTTTTAGCGGCCGGGTGATGCGCTGTGCCGTGTAGCCCATCAGCAGCAGGCCGAGCAGGGCCGAGCCGCCACCGAGCAGCAGTTCCAGCGCAGTGCTTTGCATGCTTTTGGCATCGAGTTGTTTTTGCAGGGTGGTGACCGGTGCCAGCAATACGTCTTGTGGTACACCCACCAGCACACCCCAGGGCGCGGCACCGGCAATCGGCGGCAGCGGTTCGAGGACCTTGATCTGCTGCGGGTCGACAAACACCTTCGGCCGACCCTGGCGCAAGGCGTCCATCACCTGGGCGTTGTCCATCGGTTGGCCGAGGCGACTGATGTCCTGGCTGTTGGCGGAGATCACGCCACGGGGACTGACGATACTGATCTGGCCATGGCCGTCGAACAGCTGCAGCGCGCTGGCTTCGCTGTTCTTTTGCAACGCGGCGAGGTTGATGTCGAGGCCGACCACGGCGATGACTTTGCCGTTCTCCAGCAGCGGGAAGGCGACGCTGGTCACCAGCTTGCGACTGCCCGATGCCTCGTCGAAGTAGGGCTCCAGCACGCAGGCCTGGCGGGTGTCGCGGGCGCAGGTGTAGAAGGCGTTGTAGGGTGCGCCGCTGGGGCCCGGCTCGGTGTTGGCCAGCAGGCCTTCATCGCCGATCACCGCTTGCAGTTCGCCGGGGTTGCCCTGCACCCAGTACTGGGAGAAGCGTCCGGTTTCGTTGCTGCCCAGGTCCGGCTTGTCGGCGAAACCGGCGTCGGCGCCGTCCAGCGCGTCGGGTTCGAAAATGACGTAAAGCCCGAGCAGGTCGGGCTTGTCGATCAGGGCCTGTTGAAGCTGGGTACTCAGCTCGTGGCGCAGTTGTTGGCGGGTCAGGTTGCCCTGTTGCTGGAGTTGCCTCAGATACAACAGGTACCGCGATAATCCCTGGCCGTATTCGTGGGTCTGCATGAAGGTGCGTTGCACTTGCATGGCCTGCACTTTGCCCAGGGCCTGCATGTGTTCCTTGGCGGCATCGGCGAGCATGTCGCTGCTGGCCCGGGCCACTTGCTGGCTGCTTTGGTGCGTCTGGTAGAGCGACAGGCCCATCAGCAAGCCCACCACCAACACCAGGCAGAGGCCGGCGAGCAGGGTGATCTTGCTCTGTATCGTGAGAAATCTTTTGTGCATTGGAAACACCTTTTTCCCTGGAATGCATTGGCGCTGCCATCACGAACCTGTAGGAGCTGCCGCAGGCTGCGATCTTTTGACTTTCAAGATCAAAAGATCGCAGCCTGCGGCAGCTCCTACAGGGGCTCGAGATCAGAAAGTAGTGGCGAATATCAGCTGGCTGTAGAGGTTCTTGTCGTTGTTGCCCAACTGCGTGCCGCCCTGGTCGGCGCTCTTGTCCGGCTGGAACAGGCCCACCAGCGGCATCACCGTGAGGTGGTCGTTGAGGTGCCATTCGGCGTACAGGTCGACTTCGTGGCCATCGGTGTTGCCCAGGTCGCGGTCGATGGTGTCGAAGTTGAAGTACATCGCGCCGACGGTCAGGTTCTCCAGCGGCGAGACGGTGAACTTGAGTTGCTGGATGCGCGAGTTGCTGTTGAACGGGCCGGCGTAGTTGCCCGCCACTTCACCCTGGAACCAGGTGCCGAAGCCGCGGCTGAAGCCGTAGAACAGTGTGTCGTAGCCTTCCGAGAAACGGCTGTAGCGGTAGCCGGCATAGGGCGTCCAGGGTGCTTCGGAAAAGGTCCAGCCGGCTTCCAGGTACCAGGCGTCCTCGGTGGCCGTGTGGGGTTTGTCCTGCTTGGCGTATTCGCCGGACAGGAACAGGTCCTTGACCCCGGCGTTACCGGTTGCGCGCAGGCTGTAGGTCTTCATGCCGTCGCGCTCGAGTTGCGCGGGGGAGGCGTACTGCTCGTCGATGTCCGTGGTGTCGATGTAGGTCAGGCCGACAGTACCGGCCTCGGACACGTGTTCCAGGGTGCCGACGTACATTTCGGTCATGGCCTGGGCGCGATTGTTGGACTTGAGCCACATCAGGTCACTGCGCCAGCCTTCCTTGCCGCCGATACGCAGCACTGCGGTTTCATCGAACGCCTTGCGCGCGGCCAGCCAGTAGGCGCCACCGCGATTGAACTCGCCGTCGGCCAGGCCTTTGCCCAGGTTCAGCGCATCGCCGTTGATCAGGAAACCGTCGCCGACCATGATGTTCTGGCGGCCGAACGACAGGTCGATGCCGTCAGCGCCCAGTACAGGGAACAGGTCGCTCGAGCGCCAGCCGAGGTAGGCGTCTTCGAACTTGCTGGTGCGTTCCGAGCCGTCGGTGAAGCCGGCGGCATCACCGTCGCCCCAGGTGCCGGAGCTGAGCATGTTCGCCGCGCCGTAAGCCGTGCCGACCCCCGCCAGGCCTTGGTCGAAGCTCAGGCCGTACTTGATGTAGCCCTCGCGCCACGACGACGAACCTTCGTCGAGTCGACCCGACAGGGCGTAGTTTTCCTGGCTGTGGAAAACGCCGAAAACCGCTTCCAGGGTGGCGTTCAGGTGACTGTCGTCAGTGGCGTAGAGTTCGTAGGCGCTCGCTTGGCCAGCACTGATCATCAGCGCCAGGGTCGAGAGGCGAAGCAAGGGGGACTTGAGCATGGTGTGGCATCCGTTCTTGTTCTTGAGCGCAGGTTTGCGTCCCGCCAGATACTAATGCCGGGATTTTTTGCGCCTTGTTGCCACGGTGCCAAAGAGTTGGTTGTGCTTGCCAGATTGCAGGGCGGGGTGACAGTGCACAGGTCCGTGCACTGCTCGGGAAGGGGCGTTTTTCGATCTAACGAATTCGTCTCAGGTTCCTGGCCTTCAACTTGCGGAGCATGCCCATGACATCCCGCAGCACAGGAGTCCTGTCGAAGAGGGACAGTGCATGCAGGTCGGTGCGTGAGGGTCTTTGATAGCCAAGATTCCAGGTGAAGTAGTAGGCCTGCACGTCTTTGTTCGAATGAATGAGCGTATTGAGGGCCGCGTCATAGTGCATCGGACCGCCGTCCGGATGCCCCGGCGGGCGCTCGAGGATCTGCAGCAGAAAGTCCCTCAGCCTGACAATGCATTTGCCGTTTACCGCATAGAAATGCGACAGGTGTATGGGTTGGTCGACCGCTTTCCAGGAGGGCGAGCTGGAGTCGCCTTCAAACGGATGGCCGAAGTAGGCGATGTCCCACTCCATGCCTTGCAGGGACTCGATGGCCTGTTTGCCATACTCGCCAATGCGCCTGGAAAACTGAATGTCATCCTCCAGGATCAGGATGTTGCTTACGTTCAGGCGGATCGCCTCTTCCAGAATGCCCAAGTGACTCATGAAGCAGCCCCGGGCGCCGATGCTCGGGAAGCCATCGTCCTCACTGGGCGTCACCGCCTGGAAAAAGCTGACTTTTTCATGATCGAAGGGAAAACCGTTGCGCGCGAATTCTTCCACCGTTTCTACACGGCGATCCTTTCTCGACGAAATATTGATGATTCTGGCTCGATCAAAATAGTCGGTCACATTCATCCAGCAATTCCTCAGCGCAGGTGATCAGGGCGGCTGGGTTGCAGTATAGGCAGAACTTTGAATGTCGCTTTGCCATCACCCGTCGTGCCCATGCAGCAGTTTGGCAGAACCGCCAACACAACTGGCACGCAGGGCAAAACCTGCGAATCGCGCAGCACCGACAATCCCTCTCAACCTGCCGAAGCCCCGTCGCCTCGGCACTTTCTGTGTTGACGTTCGCCGGCTGGCGAACGCGTGGATTTTCAAGGTCGTTTCCCATGTTCGCCACCCTGCGTTTGCCCCTCGTTGGTTTGTTGACCTTCACCCTGGCCCAGGCCGCCCTGGCGGCCGATTGCGCACCGGTCAAGAGTCGTGGCGCCGAACTGTTCGCCAATGAATGCGGGGTCTGCCATGCGGTGAGCAAAGGCACGACTGGCATGATGGGGCCGAACCTGGCGGGTGTGATCGGGCGCAAGTCCGGCTCGGTGGAAGGCTTCAACTACTCGCAGGCCATGCGCAACAAGAACATCGACTGGCAAGCCGAGAACATCGCGCAACTCATCACCCAACCCCAGGCCTATGTGCCTGGCACCTACATGCCTTACATGGGCATGGCTTCGGCAGATGATCGCCAGGCGGTCGTGTGCTTCCTCAAAGAACAACAGAACTGAAGGTGATTCATGAGCAACGTTGAAATCCTGCCGCAGGTTGCTGCATTCCTCGATCGCCAGCACGGCTGCTTCATCGATGGCCAGTGGGTGTTTGCCGAAGGCCCGAGCATTGCCGTGGTCAACCCGGCCACCGGGCAAACCCTGTGCGAAACCCTCGACGCGCCCCTGGAAATCGTCGAGCGCGCCGTGCAGTCGTCGCACCAGGCCTTCAAGTCCGGCGTGTGGTCGGGCCTGCGTCCGGCGGACCGTGAGCGCATCCTGCTGAACTTCACCCGCCTGGTCGAGGAGCATGCCGAAGAGCTCGCGCAACTGGAAACCCTGAGCCAGGGCAAGTCGATCAACATGGCCCGCGCGCTGGACCTGAACGCCACGGTGGAGTTCATGCGCTACATGTCCGGCTGGGCGACGAAGATCGAAGGGCAGACCTTCGATGTGTCGATCCCGCTGCCGCCGGGCGCCAAATTCACCGCGTTCACCAAGCGTGAGCCGGTGGGCGTCGTGGTCGGCATCGTGCCGTGGAACTTCCCGCTGCTGATCGCCGCCTGGAAACTGATGCCGGCGCTGGCCACCGGTTGCACGGTGATCATCAAGCCGGCGATGGAAACCCCGTTGACCGCCATGCGCCTGGCCGAACTGGCCCTGGAAGCGGGCATTCCGGCGGGCGTGTTCAACGTGGTGACCGGCGGCGGGGCCTCGGTCGGCGGCGTACTGACCGCGCACCCGCTGGTGAGCAAGGTGTCGTTCACCGGCTCGACCGCCGTGGGCAAGAGCGTCGGTGTGGCGTGCATGGAAAACATGACGCGCTTCTCCCTGGAGCTGGGCGGCAAGAACCCGATGATCGTGCTCGCCGATGCCGACATCGAAAAAGCCGTGCAGGGCGCGATCCTCGGCGGCCTGCTGAACAATGGCCAGGTGTGCGCAGCGGCCTCGCGCTTCTACGTGCATCGTTCGATCCACGACCAGTTTGTCGAAGCACTCGCGGCGGCGGTCTCGGCGATGCCGATTGGCGCAGGCATGAACGGCGAAGCGGCGATCAACCCGTTGGTGTCGCGCAAGCAGCAGCAAAGCGTGCTCAAGCACATCGAGCTGGCCCGCCAGGAAGGTGCGCGGGTGGTGGCGGGCGGCGAGTTGCTGGAAGGCGAGGGCTTCTTCGTCCAGCCGACCATTCTCGCCGACATCGACCACAGCATGGCCGTGGCGCGCGAAGAGGTATTCGGTCCGGTGCTGGGGGTGATGCCGTTCGACGATGAAGACGCGGTCATCGCGCTGGCCAACGACAACCGTTACGGGCTGGCCGCCAGCCTGTGGACCAACGACCTGGGCAAGGCCATGAACCTGGTGCCGCGCATCGAAGCCGGTACGGTGTGGGTCAACGCCCACGTGCTGCTCGACCCGGCGATGCCGTTCGGTGGCGTCAAGCAATCGGGCATGGGACGCGAGTTCGGTCGTGCGGTGATCGAGGCCTACACCGAGCTTAAATCGGTGTGTATCGCCCACTGATGAACCTGTAGGAGCTGTGTAGGAGCTGACGAGTGAAACGAGGCTGCGATCTTTTGATTGTAAAAAAGCAAGATCAAAAGATCGCAGCCTGCGGCAGCTCCTACATAAGCCGCGTTACGCCGTTGGCGGTTTCGCCAGTTCTATCCCGGCGGCGCCCAGCCGCTTGAGAATCTCGAACAGCAGCTCGCTCTTGATCGAAACCACCATGCGTGGGCTGCTGACATAACCGGTGACGGTCAGGGTAATGCCTTCAGGCTTGAGCTGGCTGAAGCGCACCACCGGTGCCGGCTTCTCCAGGATGGTCTCGTGCTCGCGGAAGGTGTCCAACAGCAGGTTGCGCACCTGCTCGGGGTCGATGTCCAGCGGGAACATCAGTTCGAGTGACGCCACCCCCTGGGCGCTGCCGCCGAGGGTGACGTTGCGCAGGTTCTGCGAGATCAATTGCGAGTTCGGCACGATCACGATCGAGCGGTCGGCCAGCTGTATTTCGGTGGCCCGCACGTTGATCCGGCGGATGTCGCCTTCGACCCCGCTGATGCTGATCAGGTCGCCGACCTTCACCGGGCGCTCGGTCAACAGGATGATGCCGGAAACGAAGTTCTTGACGATCTCCTGCAAGCCGAAGCCGATGCCCACCGAGAGGGCGCTGACGATCCAGGCCAGGTTGGTCCACTTGACCCCCAGCGACGACAGCATCAGCAGTAGCACCAGGGCATAGCCGATGTTGGAAAATAGCGTGCTGAGCGAGGCACACATGCCCGGGTCCATTTCGGTTTTCGGCAGGAATTCGTTGTCCAGCCAGCGCCGCAGCGAACGAATCAGGTAGACGCCGATGATCACGGCGAGCAAGGCATGCAACAGGTTGGCCGGGACGATGTTCAGTCTGCGCAGGCCGTCGCCACCGAGGATGGCGAGGATGTTGGTGGCCAGTTGTTCGAGGGTCGACCCGATGCCACCCACCACCAGGGTGATCAGCGCGATCAGCAACAACGAGGCGCGGCCGGCACCGGAGAGGATGATCGAAATCTGTTCCAGCCGCGTATCGCCAATGCCCAATAGCTGTTTCAAGGACTTGCCGGTGGAGGTGCGGGGGGAAAACAGGTGTTCGCAGCCGTCTTTGACCAGCTGGGTCAGCAAATAAAAGCCGGCGAAGATGATGTAGAACCACACCAGTTCGTAAGTGATGAAGCGCGACAGCGATACGTAGCCGGCGAGCAAGGCCAGGAGTGAAATCACGATCGCAATGCTGGCGAACGAATAGATCAGCCCGGCGAAGGTCCGGCCAGCCTCGGGGGCGACCCCCGCCATGACCATGTCCCGGCGGGTTTTGCTGACGCGAAACAGCAGCATCGCGATCATGACCGAGACGATCAGGGCGACCGCGCCCCGGACCGAGATCACCAGCTCCGCGCTCATGCTGGTGGCGTTGGTCATCTGCGCCAGCGATACCAGCAACAGCAGTGTCCAGGCCAGCCGTGCCGGGTAGGGCTCCATCGCCAGGGCGAGCGGATCGGCAAAGTTTGGCAGGCGCCATGAGGGGTGCTGCGTGGACAGCAGTGCGCGACTCAGGCCGAGGATCAGCACGCAGGTATAGACGATCTTTTCGAAGTCCTGGGAAAACCCCGTCAGCTGTGGCGTCAGCGGCAGTTCGCGGGTGAAGGCAAAAAACAGCAGGCGCAAGGCTATCCAGGCCGTCAGCACCGTGGCGATGACCGAGGCCAGGGCCAGGGCGCTACGCCGCAGGCGACCTTCCGGCATGCGATGGATGCACAACCAGGTCAGCCCGCGTTCGGCCAGCCGCCGTCCCACGACCCAAAGCAGCACGGCCATCGCGATCAACAGGCTGGTCAGCAGGCGCGCGCCCGGTTGCCAGGTGGCGTCCAGGGTGTCCTTGATCTGGTGCAGGAAGGCGCTGAATTTTTCCCGGTCATGCTCTGGCGGATTGAGCAGGGGGGCCCAGAACCAGGGGTTGAGTACGCTCCTGGTCCGCTGGGTCATTTCGGTTTCCAGCAGGCTGCGGCGGATGGCGGCAATCTGGGTCAGCAGTTCGGCGGCGCTGGCCTTGAGCGCTACCAGGGTTTTCAGTTTGGCGTCGACCCGGGATTTCTGTTCGGTCAGGGTGATTCTCTGGAGGGCGATATCGGACTTCTCGGGCGCGGCATCCGCCACTGGCGGCGGGCCCAGCACGCCCAATTGCGCCTGCAACTGGTCCTGCTCGGGCAACAGCAGTGCCGAGAGGCGATCGACCTCCTTGACGAGCGCCTGCACCAGATCCTGCGGGCTTTCCAGCTGGCTGTAGTTGATGGCCTGTGACACTTGCTGCTTGTAGCTGCCGAGTTGGCCCTGCAGCGCCTCCAGATCGCTGTCGGAAACGCTGGCGGAAGCGGGTGGCTGGGCGTTTGTGGGGATATCGGGCATGGGCGCCGCCGATAGCCATCCGGCGCTCGGCCCGAACAGTAAAGCGATGAGAATCACGAAGCTCAAGGCATTGCGCATCGGCGTGCTCGACTGGTTATGTGTCACTCCAACCTATGAGGTTAGGTCATGACTCAACGTTATCGAGGCTTTTTTGGTCGCAAGGGCAACGGCAAGATCAAAAGATCGCAGCCTTCGGCAGCTCCTACAGGGGATCGCATTCGATTTCCTGGCGTTATTCACCCGCTCGCCGGGCCGGAAAGAACAACTCGAAACACGTCACACCATCAGCACTCGTGACGCTGCACTGGCCGTTATGCAACTGCATGATCGTCGCCACGATCGACAACCCCAGGCCGTTGGATTGCGCCGAGCGCTCGCGGGATTCGTCGACGCGGTAAAAGCGTTCGAACAGGCGGGGCAGGTGTTCGGCGGGGATCGTCTGGCCCTGGTTGCGCACCTGCAAGCGGATGCCATCGGCAGAGGGCGTGGCGCAGATCGCCAGCTCGGAGTTCGGCGCGCCGTACTTGATGGCGTTGGCGCACAGGTTGGCCAGGGCGCGGCGCAACAGCATCGGCTCGGCCCAGATCACACCGCTGCCCTGGGCGTTGATGTTGATTCCGACATCCGCCGCGAGCCCTTCGAAATAGTCGGCCATGCGTTCCATTTCATCCAGGGCGCCCAGTTCCTGGCGTTGGCGCAGGGCACTGGCCGGGTCGGTGCGGGCCAGGAACAGCATGTTGTCGAGCATGCGCGCCAGGCGCTCAAGTTCCTCGACATTGGAGGCGAGCAACTGTTGATAGTGCTCGATGCTGCGGTCTTGCTGCAGGGCGACCTGGGTTTCACCGAGCAGGTTATTGATCGGCGTGCGCAGCTCATGGGCCATGTCGGTGGACACCTGGCCCAGTTGCACGAAACCTCTGCCGAGGCGGTCGAGCATGGCATTGAAGGCCTCGATCATCGGTAGCAACTCCAGCGGCGCGCCCTGGCTGTCCAGGCGTTCGCCGAGGTTACCGACGCCGATGCCTTGGGCATGCCGGGCCACGCGCCGCACCGGCAACAGCCCGCGCTGCACCAGCACGTAGCCGGAAAGTGCCAGCAGAATCGCCGCCACGCTGGCGAACAGGTAGACGTTGAGCCGGTAACTGGCGAGCACCGCCGTGCGTTCAGTCATCAGGCGCCCGGTCACCACTTCCAGCGTGCCCTGGTCACCGGAGGCGATGGTCGCCGCCAGTGCGGAAAAAGGTACGCCATTAACGTTGGGCAAGTGCTGCACGTCGCCGAGGCCCAGTGGGTGGTCCATGGCCATGGGGGTCAATACGGGCATGTCCAGATTGCCCGGATTCACCTGCAGCAACGGCGGTTGCCCGGGCGCGCCGATACTCAACAGGGCTTCGCGGTTGCCGAGCATGTTCTGGAACAGCGCGGGTTTGCTGCGGATCAGCTCCAGGGTGTTGCTGTCGTTGAGGAACGTGCGCAGTTGATCGATGCGGGTGATCAGCGCCGCGTCATCACGGCGGACCAATTCGCGCTCCAGGTCACGGTACAACGCCACGCCCAGGGACGTCAGCGAGACAAACGCCAGGAACGCGAACACCAGCGCCAGGCGCAGCGTCAGGGAGTGGCGCAGATGCGACAGGCTGTTCATGGCTGCGTATCGAAGCGGTAGCCGATACCGCGCACACTGTGGATCAGCTTCAGCTGGAAGGGATCGTCGATCTTCAGCCGCAAGCGCCGCACGGCGACGTCCACCACGTTGGTATCGCTGTCGAAATTCATGTCCCAGACCCGTGAGGCGATCATCGAGCGTGACAGCACTTCACCCAGGTGCGTGGCGAACAGGTGCAGCAGGGCGAATTCCTTGTTGGTCAGCGTAATGCGCGTGCCGGCGCGGGTAACGCGGCGCTTGAGCACGTCGATCGCCAGGTCCTCGATGTGCAACTGTTCTTCTTCGCGGGTGGGGCCGCGGCGGGTCAGGGTACGCAGGCGGGCCACCAGTTCGGCGAAGGAAAACGGCTTGATCAGGTAATCGTCGGCGCCCAGTTCCAGGCCCTTGATGCGATCGGCGATGTCATCGCGGGCGGTGAGGAACAGCACCGGGGTATCGGCTTCCTTGCGCAGGCGCCGCAGGACTTCCCAGCCGTCCATTTTCGGCATCATCACGTCCAGCACGATCACATCGAAATCATGTTCCAGGGCCAGGTGCAAGCCATCGACGCCGTCGCGGGCCAGGCTCACCGTGTAACCGAGTTCCTGCAAGCCGTTGAGCAGGTAATTGCCGGCCTTGGGTTCATCTTCGACGACGAGAATGTTCATGGGCTTCTGCCTGGTTCGGGGTCAGCAGGATTGCGCGCCGCGCAGGCGGGCGACTGCGGCATGCCGCTGCCGCCAGTGTAGCCCGGTCATCCGCCGGAATGCAGGGATGACGATCAGTGATCATTGGTGCAACCGCTGCCCTGGACCAGGTAATCGAGCTCATGCTGGCGACCCTGATGGTCGAGGTAGTTCAGTTGGGCCGGGATGATGCCGCATTGTTGTGAAATGTCCGTTTCACCCAGCACTTTGGCGACGTCGAGGTGGACGAAGGCTGCGTCCTTGTCGTGAATCACTGGGGCGGAGCTTTGGGTATCGGCAAATGCCGAGCCGGTTGCGAGGAGGGCGGCGAAACCGAGGATGTACATTTTCATGACGGTGATCTCTATTCAGGTTTGAGTGGGCTGTCGGCAGGTTGCTTGGCAGTGAGTTCAGGTTAACCAGGCGATCCGAACAGCCCACCAACAGCTCGATGACAAAGTTGTAATAAATGGCCGCCGGTTAAGGCTGGCGACCGGTGGCCACAAGGATCAGGTCGGCGATTTCCTTCGAGTGGGACACCAGCGACAAGTGGCTCGACGGCAATTCGATGGTGGTGGCGCCCATGCGCTTGGCCAGGAAGCGCTCAAGGTCCGGGTTGATCGTCTGGTCCTGGCTGGAGACGGCGTACCACGACGGTTTGGTGTGCCAGGCGGCAGCGGTGGTGCGGTCGGTGAACAGGGTCTTGGCAATCGGTTGTTGCACGGCGAACAGCTGCATGGCTTTATCGTGAGGGACGTCGCCGGCGAAGTACTTGAGGAAGGCGTCTTGCTTGAGGCTGACGAAACCGTCGTGTTCTTCGGTACCGGCGCGTACCGGCATGGTCGGGTATTTGGCCGACAGTGCGACGAAATCTTCCCCGGCATCCGGCGCACGCGCGGCGACGTACACCAGCGAACTGACTTTCGGATTGACCCCGGCCTCGCTGACCACCGTGCCAGCGTAGGAGTGGCCGACCAGCACGGTCGGGCCGTCTTGCTGATCGAGCACGCGCTGGGTCGCGGCCACATCATCGGCCACCGACGTCAGCGGGTTTTGCACCGCCGTAACGTGCAGGCCGGCCGCCTGCAAGCGGCTGATCACATCCGCCCAACTGGAGCCATCGGCCCAGGAACCGTGCACCAGCACGACGTTGTTGGCCTTGACCGGTGCGGTCGGGGTTGCAGCCATGGCGGACCCGCTGCCCAGTACGAAGAGGCTGGCGGCGATCAGGCAGAGTTTGCTCAATGGATTCATGGTATCGACCCTTGTCATCATCAGTGGGAGGCGTGTCACCCGGTGCGGGTGACTGACGACTTCACTGTATGAAGCGAAGGTGCTGGCTACGCTGACAACTCAATGACAAGTCTGTCATGCAACGGATCGTTCAGGTGTAGGCCAGCAATCGGCCGCAGAGGATCACGCTGACCCAGAGCGTGATGGAAAACAGGGCCTGCACCTTGGCCACGCCCGGTGCCGGGTTGCCGGTATTCCACGCCGTGACGGAACGGTACACGCCGACATGGAACAGCACGGCGTTTAAGCCCGCCGTGGCGATCAGGCACAGCTTGAGGATGAAAATGTCATTGGAGGCGAAGTCGTGAGGGTGGGCGGAAAACATCATCAGCCCGGCCGGAACGATCAACAGCAAAGCCGCAACGGACCATGGCAGGAGATGGCGGGCGAGGGCCGTCACCTGGATGTTGCGCGATAGGCCGAGTACCCGCAGGTCGAACATCAGCACCGAACCGACCAGTATCGTAAAACCGAGGATGTGCACGACCTCCACCAACGGATACAGCCATAAATCACCGCGCATGGCTGAGCCAAGCGACGAATCATTGAGCCAGTCCATCCAGCCCTGGTTGGTTTGCATCAGCGCAACTCTATGGTTTTGTCGCCGATCGTGATGCGTTCTGCACGCAACTCATCGGGTTTGTTGCGGTTCTGATAACCGACCACGCTGGCTTGGGTGCCGACCGCCAGCATGTCCTTCGCCAGCCCACGGTTTTCCATGCGCGAGGGCGGCGCGAGCACCACATTCCAGGTCTTGTCCGCCGTCTTGAGGTTGACGAAGCCGTGGGGGTGGGAGTAACCGGACGCTTCAATGGTGCCGTTCAGTTGCAAGGGTTTGCTGGAGTCGTACTCGCTCCAGCCGTGATGGGCGAATGCCGCAGTGGCCACCAACAGCAATGACACGCCAAAGCCCTTGAGCATGATGGTCATGACAGGGTTCTCCTGTTGCAGAGGGTTGGGTCGACGTTTTTCAGGATAGTTGGCGCATTTCGCGGGCTGGAACACCCCGACCAAAAGAATGTTTCAGTCTGTGACGCAGGACTCGCAGGGCTCGGCAGGCCTTAGACGGAACCATGTTCTACGCTTACCCGCAGATGGCACCCATAAAAACAATGCTAGAGGGAGAGACACCATGTCCGCTTTGTTTCGTCGCGTCGGCCATTGCCTGGCTGCAGGCCTTGTTGCTGCCGCAATCAGCACCCCCGTGCTGGCGCTGGACACCGTCAAGTTCATGGCCCCCGGTTCCGTGGGCGGCGGTTATGACCAGACGGCCCGGGTGCTGGGCAAAGCCCTGATCGAGGCCAACGCTGCCAAATCCGCGACCTTTGAGAACAAGGGCGGCGCAGGCGGTACGCTAGGGCTGGCGCAGTTTGCCAACAGCACCAAGGGCGACCCGAATGCGCTGCTGGTGGTCGGTGCGATCATGGTGGCGGGCATCGAGCAGAACAAACCGCAGATCAGCCTGAAGGACGTGACTCCGATCGCCCGGTTGTTCACCGAGTACAACGTGCTCGCGGTGCGCAAGGATTCGCCGTACAAGACCCTCGATGACCTGATCAAGGATTTCAAGGCCAAGCCCACCAGCGTGACCTTTGGCGGTGGTTCCAAAGGCTCGATCGACCACATCGGCATCGCCGAACTGGCCGGCAAGCTGGATGTGCCGGTCAACAAGGTGAATTACATCGCCACCGGCGGTGGCGGTGAAATCGTCGCCCAGGCCTTGGGCGGCCAGATCAAGGTGATCACCGGCGGTTACGCCGAGCTGGGTCAATACATCAAGAACGGCCAGTTCCGTGTGCTCGCCATCGGTGCGCCCGAACGCGTGCCCGGGATCGACGCGCCGACCCTCAAGGAAAGCGGCTATGACGTGGTCATCGGCAACTGGCGCGGTGTCTATGGTGCCGCCGGCCTCACGCCCGAGCAGCGCAAGGAAGTGACCGACGCGGTGGTGGCCGCCAGCAAAAGCAAAGTCTGGCAGGACAACATCAAGACCAACGCCTGGACGGAGAGCGTGCTGACCGGTGACGACTTCGGCAAATTCGTCGATGAAGAACACGTGCGGTTGCGCGCGATGCTGGTCAAGGTCGGGTTGCTTTGAAATGGCCGGATCCCGCGCAGTCGTGCCGACCCAGTTGGCCATCGGCATCGGCCTGATTACCCTCAGCGTGGTGCTGGCAGTGGGCGCCTGGCGCTTTCCGCCGGAGATGGGCTTCGTGATTCTGCCGGCCTATGTCTACCCCTGGGTGGTCGCGGGGTTTCTCGGGGCAGTGGGCGTGTTGTTGAGTTATCAGGCGGTCAGCGGCGGTTTTCGCGAGCTGGATAACCAACAGGCGCACACCGTGGCGGGCGGCAAGGCCGGCGCAGCCTGGGTCACCGCAGGGTTGATCGGTGTGGCCGTGCTCATCAACGTCATCGGTTTCGTGCTGGCCGCCGGGCTGCTGTTCGCCTGTTCGGCCCGCGGTTTTGGCAGTCGTCATCCACTGCGCGACCTGGCGATCGGCATGGCCCTGACCCTGCCGATCTACTGGTTGTTCAACGCCGGGCTGGGGGTTTCCCTGCCGCCGCTGGTCAACGCCTGGATCTGATCCAAGGAGATCGACAGCATGGACATTCTCGCCAGCCTGGCGATGGGTTTTTCCGCAGCGCTGACGCCGATCAATCTGCTGTGGGGCTTCATCGGTTGCCTGCTGGGCACCGCCATTGGCGTATTGCCGGGCATCGGGCCGGCGCTGACGGTGGCCTTGCTGCTGCCGATCACTGCCAAGGTCGATCCCACCGGTGCGCTGATCATGTTCGCCGGTATCTATTACGGCGCGCAGTTCGGCGGTTCAACCACTTCGATCCTGCTCAATACGCCCGGTGAGTCGTCGTCCATGGTCACGGCCCTGGAAGGCAACCTGATGGCGCGCAATGGTCGGGCCGGGCCGGCGCTGGCCACGGCGGCGATCGGCTCCTTCGTCGCCGGCACCATTGCGACGGTGCTGCTGACCCTGTTTGCCCCGGTCGTGGCCAGGCTGGCGCTGAATTTCGGGCCGGCGGAGTATTTCGCGATCCTGGTGCTGTCCTTCACCACGGTCTCGGCGGTACTTGGCGCCTCGATGCTGCGTGGTTTTGCTTCACTGGGGATCGGCTTGACCATCGGCATGATCGGCCTCGACTCGACGTCGGGCATTGCCCGCTACACCCTGGGCGTGCCCGAACTGGTGGATGGCATCGAGGTGGTGCTGGTGGCAGTCGGTCTGTTCGCGGTCGGCGAAGCCCTGTACAGCCTGCTTTATCAAACCGAGCAAGCCGAGGGCCGGCATCGCCTGACGTCATTGTGGATGACCCGCGCCGACTGGAAACGCTCGGTGCCTGCCTGGTTGCGGGGCACCTTTATTGGCTTCCCGTTTGGCTCGATTCCGGCGGGTGGCGCGGAGATCCCGACCTTCCTGTCCTATTCCACCGAACGCAAACTGAGCAAATACCCCAAGGAGTTTTCCGCTAACAAGGGCGAGGGCGCCATCGAAGGGGTGGCCGGCCCCGAAGCGGCCAACAACGCCAGTGCCACTGGCTCGCTGGTGCCGTTGCTGACCCTGGGCATCCCGACCTCCGCCACGGCGGCGATCCTGTTGGCGGCCTTCCAGAACTACAACCTGCAACCGGGGCCGATGCTCTTCGAGACCTCCGCTGATTTGGTGTGGACCCTGGTGGCTTCGCTGTACATCGGTAACGTCATCCTGCTGGTGTTGAACCTGCCGCTGGTGGGCCTGTGGGTAAAGCTGCTGCAGATCCCCCGGCCTTATCTGAACGCCGGGATCCTGGTGTTCGCCACCATCGGCGTCTACGGCATGCGCCATTCTTCCTTCGACCTGATGCTGATGCTGGGGATCGGCTGGGCCGGGGTGTTGATGCGCCGTTTCGATTTCCCGGTAGCGCCGGTGATCGTCGGCATGCTGCTGGGGCCGATGGCCGAGAAACAGCTGCGCAATGCCCTGTCGATCAGTGAGGGGGACTGGACGATATTCCTGACCCAGCCGATTTCGGCGGCGTTCATGGCGCTGACGTTGTTGGTGCTGGTGGTGCCACCGCTGCTGCATGCGCGCGGGATCAAGTTGCATGAAGATGACTGACGGGTCGGTCCCCCTGTAGGCGCTGGTTTGCGATGGCGGCCTCTTAGCCGACCAATCACTCGCGGCTGTCCCCACTACTGTGGGAGCCAGCCTGCTGGCGATGGCGGCCTTACAGCCGACCAATCACTCGCGGCTGTCCCCACTACTGTGGGAGCCAGCCTGCTGGCGATGGCGGCCTTACAGCCGACCTATTGTTTGTTGACCGCGTACATATCCATTCCTGCGGTAACGGCCACTTATGGTTTCGCTCTTACA
>NZ_JAXDEQ010000033.1:0-68405 GCF_035065025.1 Pseudomonas sp. YuFO8
GAGCGGTTGGTTAAGATCTTTCGTCTCAACCGAGGCGCGCATTCTACAGCAGCCTCATTTGCTGTCAAGTGGTATTTTTCAGAAGTTTTCAAGGAATCCTTAACAACTTCAACCACTTGCGCTTCAGATCTCTCGTCAGCGGGAGGCGAATTCTACAGCGTTACGCGCTGCTGTCAACACCTCTTTTTCAACTTCCTGCTGGCTTCGATGAACTGAAGCAACCTGCTGTCAAAACTGCGTAACTCATTGTTTATCAAGGAGTTTTCCGTTTCGACTGCGCCGGAAGTGGGGCGAATTATAGGCTTCTGGAATTCGCCGTCAACCTTTTGTTTCAGGTTTATTCGGACTTGAGCGTAATACGCGCAAATGCCTTCTTGCCGGCCTGGCAAACGTGGGTCGCACCCAGTACGTATATAAAGGAGCGATCAACCACCTCGCCATCGATACGCACACCACCAGAACCGAGCAGATCACGGGCCACAGCCGAGTTCTTCACCAAGCCTGCCTTATTAAGGACAGCCGCGATCGGCATGTCTTCGGCAGCCGTCAATTCGATCTCAGGCAGATCGTCCGGCAGCTCGCCATCCTTCATGCGGTTGCCTGCCGCGCGATGAGCATTGGCCGCAGCCTCCTCACCATGGAAACGGGCAACGATCTCTTCAGCCAGCTTGATCTTGATGTCACGCGGATTGGCACCCGCCTCGACATCGGCACGGAAAGCATTGATCTCATCCATGGAGCGGAAGCTGAGCAGTTCGAAGTAACGCCACATCAGTGCATCCGGGATGGAGACCAGCTTGCTGTACATCACACCTGGTGCTTCCTGGATACCAACGTAGTTGCCCAGGGACTTGGACATCTTCTTCACGCCGTCCAGGCCTTCGAGCAATGGCATGGTCAGAATGCACTGGGCTTCCTGGCCGTAACCACGCTGCAGCTCACGCCCCATCAACAGGTTGAACTTCTGGTCGGTACCGCCGAGCTCGACGTCCGCACGCAAGGCCACCGAGTCGTAGCCTTGTACCAACGGATACAGGAACTCGTGAATGGCGATCGGCTGGTTGGTCGTGTAGCGCTTATCGAAGTCATCGCGCTCGAGCATGCGAGCCACGGTGTATTGCGAAGTCAGGCGAATGAAGTCGGCCGGGCCCATCTGATCCATCCAGGTGGAGTTGAACGCCACCTCGGTCTTGGCCGGGTCGAGAATCTTGAAAACCTGGGTCTTGTAGGTCTCGGCATTTTCGAGCACCTGCTCGCGGGTCAGCGGAGGACGCGTTGCGCTCTTGCCGCTTGGATCACCGATCATCCCGGTGAAGTCGCCAATCAGGAAGATCACTTGGTGACCAAGCTCCTGGAACTGGCGCAGCTTGTTGATCAGCACGGTATGCCCCAGGTGCAAATCAGGGGCAGTCGGGTCGAAGCCTGCCTTGATCCGCAGCGGCTGGCCACGCTTGAGCTTTTCGATCAGCTCGGACTCGACCAACAGTTCTTCCGCACCACGTTTAATCAGCGCTAGCTGCTCTTCAACCGACTTCATAACAGACCCGCAAGGCTCGAATTCAAAGGGGATCAACCATACAAGATCGCGCGGCAAATACAAAGTTTGGCCGGCGCAATGACGCCAATCCGCTGACAGAGCGTCTGCGGACTTGCTTAAGGGATGATTTGGTTATATTTTATACAGTTATTTCATCTTTATCATGTCATTCATCTTTTCCAATTCATCTTTTTCAAAGTCAAAACACTACTTATGACCAAAGAATCGTCTAAAGCGCCACCGCTTTACCCGAAGACCCACCTGCTCGCAGCGAGTGGCATTGCCGCCCTTCTGAGCCTGGCGCTTCTGGTATTTCCTTCCAGTGATGTCGAAGCCAAAAAGACAACCCTGAGTCTTGAACTGGAAAGCCCTGCTGAACAACTGACACAGGAACAAGACGCTGCAGAAGCCGTCCAGGCCACAAATGAGGCGGTCGAGTTTCCATTTGCGCAGATCGAAGACAGTGTGCAGGAACCCCAGGAAACCGCTCAAGCCGCACCTGCACCAGTAGTCCCTGCACCCACCCCCGCACCGGTTGCCGAAGAAAAGAAGGCGCCCACTCACAGGGAAGTGATCGTCACCAAAGGCGATACGCTCTCCACGCTGTTCGAGAAAGTCGGCCTTCCAGCCCCTTCGGTACATGACCTGCTGGCCAGCAGCAAACAGGCCAAGCAATTCAGCCAGCTCAAGCATGGGCAGAAACTCGAATTCGAACTGGGTCCTGATGGGCAACTGGCCAGCCTGCACAGCCAGGTCAGCGACCTCGAGACCATCACCCTGACCAAGAACGACAAGGGCTACAGCTTCAACCGCGTGACCGCCAAGCCCACCGTGCGCTCAGCGTACGTGCATGGCGTGATCAACAGCTCGCTGTCCCAGTCCGCTGCCCGTGCTGGCCTGTCGCACAGCCTGACCATGGACATGGCCAGCGTGTTTGGCTATGACGTCGACTTTGCCCAGGATATTCGCCAGGGTGACCAGTTCGATGTGATCTATGAACAGAAAGTGGTCAACGGCAAAGCGGTCGGTAACGGCCCGATCCTGTCCGCCCGCTTCACCAACCGCGGCAAGACCTACACCGCCGTGCGCTACACCAACAAGCAAGGCAACACCAGCTATTACACGGCTGACGGCAACAGCATGCGCAAGGCATTCATCCGTACCCCGGTGGACTTCGCCCGCATCAGCTCGAAATTTTCCATGGGCCGCAAGCACCCGATCCTGAACAAGATCCGCGCCCACAAAGGCGTCGACTACGCAGCACCGCGCGGCACGCCAATCAAGGCGGCCGGTGACGGCAAAGTATTGCTGGCGGGCCGCCGCGGCGGTTACGGCAACACCGTGATCATCCAACACGGCAATACCTACCGCACGCTGTACGGCCACATGCAAGGCTTCGCCAAGGGCGTCAAGACTGGCGGCACCGTCAAACAAGGCCAGGTCATCGGCTACATCGGCACTACCGGCCTGTCCACCGGCCCGCATTTGCACTACGAGTTCCAGGTGAATGGCGTACACGTCGATCCGCTGGGCCAGAAAGTAGCGATGGCCGACCCTATTTCCAAAGCCGAACGTGCACGTTTCCTGGCGCAGAGCCAGCCATTGATGGCGCGCATGGACCAGGAAAAATCCACCCAGCTGGCTTCGGCCAAGCGCTAGGCCATGGCGCTCTATATAGGTGTGATGTCCGGGACCAGCCTTGATGGCCTGGACATAGCGCTGATCGAGCAGGCCCCGGCGATCAGGCTGATTGCAACACATTACATCCCGATGCCCGACTCCCTGCGCGCCGAGCTGCTTGGCTTGTGCGCCAGCGGTCCGGATGAGATAGCCCGCTCCGCCATTGCCCAACAGAACTGGGTGAAACTGGCGGCGCAGGGCGTTCATGCCCTCCTTGCCCAACAGCAGATCAAGCCTGAAGACATTCGCGCGATTGGCAGTCACGGCCAGACCATTCGCCATGAGCCCGCTCGCGGCTTCACGGTGCAAATCGGCAACCCTGCCCTACTGACCGAGCTGACCGGCATCACCGTGGTCAGTGACTTCCGCAGCCGCGACGTCGCCGCCGGCGGGCAAGGCGCACCACTGGTTCCAGCCTTTCACGAAGCGCTTTTTGAAGAACGCACCGGCAACCGCGCGGTGCTCAACGTGGGCGGTTTCAGCAACCTCAGCCTGATTGAACCCGGCAAACCCGTTGCAGGTTTCGACTGCGGCCCGGGCAATGTGTTGCTGGACGCCTGGATTCACCAACAGCGCGGAGACAACTTTGACCGTGATGGCCAATGGGCAGCCAGCGGCAAGATTGAACCAGCACTGTTGAAGGCACTGCTCAGCGACCCCTTCTTCGTGACAAAGGGCCCAAAGAGCACTGGCCGTGAAGTCTTCAACCTGCCATGGCTGACCCGCCATCTGGCAGCGCTGCCGACCTTCGCTGCCGAGGATGTCCAGGCAACGCTGCTGGAACTGACGGCATTGACCATCATCGAATCGCTGCACAGCGCCCAGGCAGATACTCAAGAGCTGCTGGTCTGCGGCGGTGGTGCGCACAACGCCACACTGATGAAGCGCCTGGCCAACCTGCTACCGAATGCGACTGTCAGCAGCACCGCCACTCACGGTGTAGACCCGGACTGGGTCGAAGCCATGGCCTTCGCCTGGCTGGCCCACTGCTGCCTGGAAGGCATCGCGGCCAATCGCCCAAGCGTCACTGGCGCTCGCGGGCTGCGTGTACTCGGCGCCATCTACCCCGCATAAGTGACGCACAGCAAAACGCCGCAGGGCCTCAGGGCCATGCGGCGTTTTGATGATACCGACGCGCTGATCAGATCGAGAACGAAGAGCCACAGCCACAGGTGGTGGTCGCGTTCGGGTTCTTGATGACGAAGCGCGAGCCTTCCAGACCTTCCTGATAATCCACCTCGGCTCCTGCCAGGTACTGGAAGCTCATCGGATCGACAACCAGACTCACACCTTCGCGCTCAACGATGGTGTCGTCATCGGCCACTTCTTCATCGAAAGTGAAGCCGTACTGAAAACCTGAACAACCGCCGCCCGTAACGAATACGCGCAGCTTCAAGCGATCATTCCCCTCTTCATCGACCAGGCTCTTCACCTTGTGCGCGGCACCGTGGGTGAATTGCAAAGCCGTGGGGGTGAAGGATTCGACGCTCATGCTGACTATCTCCCGGCGTTACGCCGTCATATTGCGTGATGACGCGCATTATCCGCTTCTCCTAGAAAAGCGGTCAACTATTGTTATGGTATATCAACCAACCCAGTCGCCCGCCCTGAATGCAAAAAGGCCCGTTCAACGGGCCTTTTGCTGGGTGCGATACAGCGTTACGGCAACATGCCCGCGTGGGACAGGCCCAGACGCTCATCCAGGCCAAACAGGATGTTCATGTTCTGCACCGCCTGACCCGACGCACCTTTGACCAGGTTGTCGATCACCGACAACACGACCACCAGGTCACCGTCCTGTGGACGGTGCACGGCAATACGGCAGACGTTGGCGCCGCGCACACTGCGGGTTTCCGGGTGGCTGCCGGCAGGCATGACGTCGACGAACGGTTCGTCGGCATAACGTTTTTCAAACAGCGCCTGCAGATCCACCGAGCGATCCACGACGGTTGCGTAGAGCGTGGAGTGAATGCCACGGATCATTGGCGTCAGGTGCGGAACGAAGGTCAGGCCAACGTCCTTGCCGGCGGCACGACGCAGACCCTGGCGAATTTCCGGCAGGTGGCGATGCCCTTTGACGGCGTAAGCCTTCATGCTTTCCGACGTCTCGGAGTACAGCGAGCCTACGGCAGCGCCACGACCGGCACCGCTGACGCCGGACTTGCAGTCGGCGATCAGGCGCGAAGCATCGGCCAGGCCCGCTTCAAGCAATGGCAGGAAACCCAATTGAGTGGCGGTTGGATAGCAACCGGGCACGGCGATCAGGCGTGCTTTCCTGATCTGTTCACGATTGACTTCCGGCAAACCGTAGACCGCCTCGTCCAGCAACTCCGGTGCACCGTGCGGCTGGCCGTACCATTTTGCCCACTCATCAGCGTCTTGCAGACGGAAGTCCGCGGACAGGTCGATGACCTTGGTCCCGGCCGCCAGCAGCTCGCCCGCCAGGGCATGCGCAACACCGTGCGGCGTGGCGAAGAACACCACATCGCAGGCGCCCAAGGTCTTGATGTCCGGAACGCTGAACGCCAGGCCGTCGTAATGGCCTCGCAGGTTCGGATACATGTCGGCCACGGCCAGGCCAGCCTCGGATCGGGAAGTGATCACCACCACTTCAGCTTGCGGATGCTGTGCCAACAGACGCAACAGTTCGACACCGGTGTAACCCGTGCCGCCGACGATACCGACCTTGACCATAAACCTGCCCTCAACGAACCCACTGGAAAGCCGTCGATAATAGGGCCCGTATCGTCCTGCGACAACCGGCAAGGTGACGTGTGGAGCCTCAACCCTCTACTATCCGGGCTACCGTGAACCTGGGAATAACCAAAATGCTTTATCTGTGGCTCAAAGCTTTCCACATCATCAGCGTCGTCTGCTGGTTTGCCGGCCTGTTCTACCTGCCGCGTCTGTTCGTCTACCATGCTCAAAGCGAAGACGCGGTCAGCAAGGAGCGCTTCAGCATCATGGAACGCAAGCTGTACCGGGGCATCATGGGACCTTCGATGATCGCCACGCTGATCTTCGGTGGCTGGCTCATCTACCTTAATCCAGACATCTTCAGCCAGGGTGGCTGGATACACGCCAAACTGACCCTGGTCGTATTGTTGATCGGCTACCACCACATGTGCGGCGCGCAGGTGAAGCGCTTTGCCCGTGGCGAGAACACCCGTAGCCATGTCTTTTATCGCTGGTTCAACGAAGTGCCAGTCCTGATATTGCTGGCTATCGTAATTCTGGTCGTCGTCCGGCCGTTTTAAATCAACAGGCACCCATTACCGGGGTATTTCCAATGTCGCTGCCCGCTCTGCTCGAACAACGTTTGCGTCTGCCCGTGGTGGCGGCGCCAATGTTCCTGATTTCCAACCCGCAACTGGTGCTCGCCTGCTGCCGCAATGGCGTGGTCGGCAGCTTCCCGGCGCTGAACCAGCGCGAGAGCAGCGGTTTCAAGGCCTGGCTGGAAGAAATCGAAGCCGGGCTGGCGAAACTGGAGAATCCCGCGCCCTACGCGGTGAACCTGATCGTTCACAACAGCAACCCGCGATTACAGGCGGATCTGCAAATCTGTATCGAACACAAAGTGCCGATCGTGATCACCAGTCTCGGCGCCGTGAAGGAAGTGGTCGATGCGGTCCACAGCTACGGCGGCCTGGTATTCCATGATGTGACGACTCGCCGCCATGCGGAGAAAGCCGCTGAGGCGGGGGTGGACGGGCTGATCGCCGTCGCTGCGGGTGCCGGCGGACATGCCGGGACCTGGAGCCCGTTCTCGCTGATCGCCGAAATCCGCCAGTTTTTCGACAAGACCCTACTGCTGGCCGGGTGCCTGAATCACGGCCACGAAATTCTCGCCGCGCAATTGCTCGGCGCCGACCTGGCCTACTTCGGCACGCGATTTATCGGCACCACCGAAAGTCATGCACCGGATGCCTACAAAGAGATGCTGCTGACATCCAGAGCGGCAGACATCATCCATACTCCAGCGGTGTCGGGTGTACCGGCAAGTTTCATGCGCCAGAGCCTGGAGGCCGCCGGTTTCGACATGGCAGCCCTGCAAAACAAGGGCGAGGTCAATTTCGGCTCCAAGCTCAAACCCATCAGCGATGAAGCCAAAGCCTGGAAAACCGTGTGGTCCGCGGGCCAGGGCGTGGGTGAAATCGATGACTTGCCGAGCGTCGAGCAACTGGTCGCGCGCCTCGACGCCGAGTACCGCACGGCGCAGGAACAAGCAGCGCAGCTGCGCCAACACTGGCCGCGCTGAACATTCGGGCCAGCCGAGGCTGGCTATTCGTACCAATGACTGGCGACAAGGATGCCTGGGCAATGAGCGAAAACCGTTACAAGATCGTGTTCGACGGAGCACTGTTGCCGGGTGTTGATCTCAACAGCGCCAAACTCAATCTCGCTACGCTGTTCAAGAGCGACGTCAGCGCCATCGAGCGCCTGTTCAATGGTCGACCGGTAGCACTCAAGCGCGACCTGTCCCAGGCGGATGCGCAGACCTACCTCCAGGCCCTGAAAAACACTGGCATCGATGCCCGGATCGAGACGGAACCTTCGATCGAGCTTGACCTGGCCGATGTTCACGACCATCCCGCTGCGGCTGAGCCCCACTCCCCTTATGCGCCTCCACAGGCCCGCGTCGGCGAAAAACTGCCGGAGTTCGCCGCACTCAAGCCCTTCAGCATTGAAGGTCGAATCGGACGCCTGCGGTTTCTGGCATGGACCTTGGTGCTGAGCCTGGTCACCCTGCCCGTTGTCGGCGTGTTTGCGCTCATCGGCCTGGGCCTGGTCAGTGGCAATTCCACCACCGGACTGATCCTCGGCGGCATCCTGGCCTTCTTCCTGTTCCTGGCGTTCATAGTTGTCGGCGTTCTGTTCAGCGTTCAGCGTTTGCATGATATCGGCTGGTCGGGCTGGCTCTGGCTCCTTCACCTGGTTCCGTTCATAGGCAGTTTTTTCCCGCTGGTGATCATGCTCGTGCCAGGCAATACCGGCGCCAATCGTTATGGCCCACCCCCGCCGCCTAACAGCACGGCGGTCAAGGTTCTGTGCGCATTGTGGATTGTGTTTATCGGCTTGTTTGGCGTCGCCGCTATGCTGGGTGGTATCTCGGCAATCCAGCAAGAGTATGAAGACAGCCTCGAAAGCAGCTACCAAAGCGGCTCGGTGAGCACCGAGGAAATCGATATCGACGTCGAACCTGAAGCAAATTCCCCAGCCGAGGCAGCCGAAGAAGCCCTGCCCCCTGTAGACTCTGCGAAAGAATGAACAGCGCTCCCCGCCCGTGACACCTGCGTCGCGGCGCGGAGCTGTTGCGATGGAGAATGGCATGACCCGTTACGCTCTGATCACTGGCGCTTCCAGCGGCATCGGCCTGGCGATGGCCGAAGCGCTGGCCCGGCGCGGCCGCAGCCTGATACTGGTGGCCCGACAGCGTGATCAGCTGGAAAGCATTGCGATTGAACTGACCCAACGTTTTGGCGTGGAGGTGTTGTTCCGTGCCTGTGACCTGGGCGAGCCGCTACGCCTGTCCGGCTTTTTGCTGGAGCTGGAAGAAGGTGACCGGCAGATCGACCTGCTGGTCAACTGCGCCGGCATCGGCACCTGCGGCCCGTTCCTGGCGCAGGACTGGATGACCGAGCAGGACCTGATCGAAGTGAACATTCTGGCGCTCACCCGCCTGTGCCATGCCGTCGGCAACAGCATGGCGCTGCAGGGTGGCGGACAGATCCTCAACGTCGCGTCGGTCGCGGCGTTCCAGCCCGGCCCGTGGATGAGCACTTACTACGCCAGCAAGGCCTATGTGCTGCACTTTTCCGAAGGCCTGCGCGTCGAGTTGAAAAAATGCGCGGTCAAGGTCTCGGTGCTATGCCCCGGCCCGACTCGCACGGCGTTCTTCCGCACAGCGCAACTGAACAACGACAAACTGGCCAACAGTAAAATGCTGATGAGCCCGGAGGAAGTCGCGCTCTATACCGTGCGGGCCCTGGAGAAAAATCGCGCAATCATTATTCCCGGGCGGCGCAACCGCTGGTTCGCCACCCTGCCCCGGTTCGGCTCGCGCTGGCTGATCCGCACAATCTCCGGCATGGTCATCAAGGCCCACTGCCCGCGCTGAATGGCCCTGCGGTAAAACACTGGGCTGGCGCATCCGCCATGGGTACACTCAGGCCAGCTCAAACAACGGAGAAAACAGCTGTGGATACTCTGTTCACCAAGATCATCAACCGGGAAATCCCGGCGAATATCATTTACGAGGACGACCAGGTACTGGCCTTCCACGACATCGCGCCACAGGCACCGGTGCACTTCCTGGTGATCCCGAAAAAGCCGGTACGCACCTTGAACGACCTGACCGAGGACGACAAGGCGCTGGCTGGACACATCCTGTTTACCGCCCAACGCCTGGCCAAGGAACTGGGTTGCGAAAAAGGTTTCCGCGTTGTCATGAACTGCAATGAAGAAGGTGGGCAGACTGTCTACCACATTCATATGCATGTGCTGGGTCAGCGGCAGATGCACTGGCCGCCGGGCTGATTTGTATTTTCCCTTGCCGGCGATGGCGTGATTGAGATCGCCTTCGCCGGCAAGCCGGGTTCCTACAGATATTGCCTGCGTCGCAATGTCCCAGCGCAAACCTTCCCCGGCCGATTGGGTTAAACTGGCCACCGAGATTCCTCCGGAGGTCAGCATGACTACCCAACGTCACTACTCGCCGATTGATCGCCTTCTGCTGCAAGCCGATGCCGCGATGCGCACCCTGCTGCCCTTCAGCGGCCAGCCTTACCGTCCGTCGCCCGCCATCGTGCAACCTGATGCGAAAATGAGTGACGAAGACACCCGCCACGTGGCCGGGCTGATGCGCATCAATCACACCGGAGAGGTCTGCGCCCAAGCGCTGTATCAAGGCCAGGCCCTGACTGCCAGGCTGCCACAAGTGCGCGTCGCCATGGAGCACGCCGCCGAAGAAGAAGTCGACCATCTGGCGTGGTGCGAGCAACGCATTCATCAGTTGGGTAGCCACACCAGTATTCTCAATCCACTGTTCTATGGCATGTCATTCGGGATTGGTGCTGTTGCAGGCCTGATCAGCGACAAAGTCAGCCTGGGTTTTGTCGCCGCGACGGAAGATCAGGTGTGCAAGCACTTGAACGAACACCTTGAGCAACTGCCGGCCGAGGATGAAAAATCCCGGGCGATCCTGGAGCAGATGCGCATCGATGAAGAGCAACATGCCGAAAGCGCACTGGAGGCTGGCGGTTTCCGCTTTCCGGCGCCGGTGAAGTTCGGGATGAGTTTGATGGCCAAGGTCATGACCAAGAGTACTTATCGGATCTGACCGGCTGCGTCAGAGACAAAAAAGGCGACTGCCGTGAGGTAGTCGCCTTTTTTATGATCTCGATTCAACCCAGCTCGATGATCTCGTAATCGTGGGTAATCTCGACACCTGCTGCCCCGAGCATGATCGACGCCGAGCAATACTTCTCCGCGGACAGTTCGATGGCGCGCTTGACCTGCGCTTCCTTCAGGCCACGGCCCTTGACCACAAAATGCATGTGGATCCTGGTGAAAACCTTTGGATCTTCGGTCGCACGCTCGGCTTCGAGGAAGGCTTCACAACTCTCGACGGCCTGGCGTGATTTCTTGAGGATGCTGACCACATCGAAATTGCTGCATCCGCCTACACCCAGCAGGAGCATTTCCATCGGCCGGACACCCAGGTTACGACCGCCGGCCTCGGGCGGGCCGTCCATAACCACGACATGACCGCTGCCGGATTCGCCGAGGAACATGGCTTCGCCAGCCCATTGGATGCGTGCCTTCATCGCCAAGACTCCACTGTCTAAAAAAAGGGTCGCCAGCTTAGCACAGGCCCCTTGATTGACAGTGATCGCCGTCCTAGGACATAACCTGCGACGCTGTAGGTAAAATCTCGAATATTGCAGGAAGTGTCTGGTAAGCTGGCGCCAATTCACTGGCGCATGGCCAGCTATGCCCCAACGTGCGCAATTCACAAAAAACCCAACACACCGTGCAGTCTTTTCGGGATACAACCATGGTTGCTATTGCCCCCAACCCCAAGATGAAAAACCTCGACAAGCTGTTGATGCATTGCCAGCGCCGTCGCTATCAGGCCAAGAGCAACATCATTTGCGCCGGCGACCGCTCGGAAACGCTGTTCTTCATCATCAAGGGTTCGGTCACCATCCTGATCGAAGACGACGACGGTCGGGAAATGATCATCGCCTACCTGAACGCCGGGGATTTTTTCGGTGAATTGGGTCTGTTCGAGCAGGCAGGTCTGGAACAGGAGCGCAGCGCCTGGGTGCGGGCCAAGGTCGAATGCGAAGTGGCGGAAATCAGCTACGCGAAATTCCGCGAATTGTCCCAGCAGGACCCGGACATTCTTTACGTATTAAGCGGACAAATCGCACAACGCCTGCGCAACACCACGCGCAAGGTGGGTGACCTGGCGTTTTTCGACGTCACCGGTCGCGTCGCCCGTTGCCTGCTTGAACTGTGCAAGCAGCCAGACGCCATGACCCACCCCGACGGCATGCAGATCAAGGTGACCCGTCAGGAAATCGGACGGATCGTCGGTTGTTCGCGGGAGATGGTCGGACGCGTGCTCAAGGATCTGGAAGAGCGCAACCTGGTGGACGTCAAAGGCAAGACCATGGTGGTCTTCGGTACGCGCTAGGCTCGTAGACTTAGCCGCTGAAGATCTGCGCCAGCATTCGCCGGTAGAGTTCATCGAGGCGTTCCAGCGCATCCTTTGCTGCGAACTTCTCATGCAAGGCGATGTGGCTTTCGGCGCGCACCCGTTGCTCAAGGCCGCAGGCCTCATTGAAGCGGTTGACCGCCGCGACCATCGATTCGCGCTCGTTATCCAGCAACATCGCACCATGAACCAGCCCGACTGGACGCTGACCACCCTGACTCTGGCGCCAGCGCTGGGCGGTGCCGACCATCTTGCGCCCATCCAGGTTGACGTTGAACCGGCCATCACAGAACGCACCGTCAATTTCGCCCAGCGACGAAGTGCCGCCCAGCTCATCCAGTAACTGGCAGATCGGATCGCACAGACGCCGGTAGCCGGTCTCGATGCGGTTCAGATCCCCTTCGCTGCGCGGCGGCGCGTAAACCAGGGCAATGTTGATCGTTGTGGCCGATTGCGGAACAGGTTCGCCACCGGTATCGCGCAATAGCACCGGCCAGCCAGCAGCGGCGGAGACTTCGCAGGCATGTTCGAAACCTGGTAAGCGATTCAAGCGGCGCGGCATCACTAATGCCTGATCGCTTGGCTGCCAGAACAGCAGGCCAAACTCCGCATCGCCGGCACAGACAGAGGCCAGCAAATCCTGTTCGGCTTGCAGGCCGGATGCGATGGTCAGAGAAACAGGTGAGGTCACAAGGTACTCCGTAAGACAAAAAGTCTGTGGTGTTTCTTATGCCGCTATCGCGAGCAGGCTCGCTCTTGTAGGAGCAAGCTTGCTCGCGGTGCTTTTTCAGTCGAGGGTAGAACCGCTGACAGGAATACCGCGCTCCGGGAAGAACAGACGCTGCAGTTCAGTGCCCGGATTCTCGGCACGCATGAACGCCTCGCCAACCAGGAACGCGTAGACGTCGCTGATTTCCATCAGCTCGACATCGGCGCGATTGAGGATGCCGCTTTCGGTGATCACCAGACGATCGCGCGGGATACGCGGCAACAGATCGAGGGTGGTTTCCAGGTTGACCTCGAAGGTGTGCAGGTTGCGGTTGTTGATGCCCACCAGCGGAGTGTCGAGGGTTTTCAAGGCCCGCTCCAGCTCATCGCCATCGTGGACTTCCACCAGCACATCAAGGCCGACACCTTTGGCCACGGCGGCCAGTTCGGCCATTTTCACGTCGTCCAGGGCGGCGACGATCAACAGCACGCAGTCGGCCCCCAGCGCACGGGCTTCGACGATCTGGTACGGATCGATCATGAAGTCCTTGCGGATCACCGGCAGTTTGCACGCCGCGCGGGCTTGTTGCAGGTACAGATCGGCGCCCTGGAAGTAATCGATATCGGTGAGCACCGACAGGCAGGTCGCGCCGCCCTTCTCGTAGCTCCTGGCAATGTCGGCGGGAACGAAGTTCTCGCGGATCACGCCCTTGCTCGGCGAAGCTTTCTTGATTTCAGCAATCACTGCCGGCTCTTTGAGCTTGGCCTGAGCCAGCAAAGCCTTGGCAAAACCACGGGGTGCATCGGCCGCCTTGGCCAGACTTTCCAGCTCGGCGAGGCTGACACGAGCGCTACGCTCGGCGACTTCCTCGACTTTGCGCGCCAGAATGTTTTCCAGAACCGTCGGTACACTCATCCCTCATTCTCCACTTTGAATACCGCGGTAAATGCACCCAGCTCCTCGAGTTTCTCCCGAGCAAGGCCGGTGTGCAGCGCATCGTGCGCCAGGGCAACACCCTCTTTCAAACTGCTCGCATGGTCGGCGGCGTATAACGCGGCACCGGCATTGAGCATGATCATTTCAGCCGCTTTTTGACCGTTTTCGGTCTTGCGCTTGCCCAGGGCATCGCGGATCAGCTCCAGGGACGCCGCCGGACTATCCACCGCCAGACCATGCAGACTCTGGCTTTTCATGCCCAGGTCTTCCGGCTCGACCCAATACTCGGTGATCTGGTCGTTTTTCAGTTCCGCGACAAAGGTTGGTGCCGCCAGGCTGAATTCGTCCAGGCCGTCCTTCGAATGGACCACCAGCACATGCTTGCTGCCCAGACGCTGCAGGACTTCGGCCAATGGCCGGCACAGCGCTTGAGTGAATACACCCACCACCTGATGTTTCACACCGGCCGGATTCGTAAGCGGGCCGAGCATGTTGAACAAGGTGCGCAACCCGAGTTCCTTGCGCGGGCCGGCGGCGTGCTTCATGGCACTGTGATGGGTCTGGGCAAACATGAAGCCGATGCCGACATTATCGATGCAGCGCGCCACCTGGACCGGGGTCAGGTTCAGGTAGATACCGGCCGCCTCCAGCAAATCGGCACTGCCGCTTTTACCCGAGACCGCGCGGTTGCCGTGCTTGGCCACCGTGCAACCGGCCGCCGCGACCACGAAGGACGAAGCGGTCGACACGTTGAAGATGTTGGCACCGTCACCACCAGTACCCACCACATCGACTACACCGTCGAGGGTCTTGAGTTCGACCTGGTCCGCCAGCTCACGCATGACCGACACGGCACCGACGATTTCGTCGATGCTTTCGCTCTTCATGCGCATGGCCATCATGAACGCGCCGATCTGCGCGTCCGTGCATTGGCCGGTCATGATTTCGCGCATCACGTCGCGCATCTCATCGGTGCTGAGGTCGAGGTGATCGACGATACGGCCCAGGGCTGTCTTGATATTCATGAATAGTCCTTAGCGCGTGCCGCCGGTTTGTTTGAGGAAGTTGGCGAACAACTCGTGGCCCTGTTCGGTGAGGATCGACTCAGGGTGGAACTGCACGCCTTCGATGTTCAGGGTCTTGTGACGCAGGCCCATGATCTCGTCGACCGAGCCGTCTTCCAGTTGGGTCCAGGCGGTCAGCTCGAGGCAATCGGGCAGGGTTTCGCGCTTGACGATCAATGAATGATAGCGGGTGACCGTCAGCGGCCTGTTCAGGCCGGCAAAGACACCTTTGTCTTCATGGAACACCGGGCTGGTCTTGCCGTGCATGACCTGGCGCGCGCGAACCACATCGCCACCAAAAGCCTGGCCGATGGACTGATGCCCCAGGCAGACACCGAGAATCGGCAGTTTGCCGGCGAAGTGCTTGATGACGTCAATCGAGACGCCGGCTTCGGTCGGGGTGCAAGGACCGGGAGAGACGACGATGCGCTCAGGATTGAGGGCTTCGATCTGTGCAACCGTGAGTTCATCGTTGCGCACGACTTTGACCTGGGAGCCCAGCTCACCAAGGTACTGCACAACGTTGTAGGTAAAAGAGTCGTAGTTATCGATCATCAGCAACATGGCGTTAAGAACCTCAAAAATTCACTGACTTAATACAGCCTTCGAATGATTTACCCGCAGCGTCCTGCACTTTGGCGGTCGCTGGAATCGCGAAGCAAAGCGCAATGGCACGAATAAAGAAGGCAAAGCGGTAAAGATCCGGCCGGGCCGGCAGAAGGATTCAGGCGCGCCAACGCCAGCGGGCGTGTGCCTTGATGACTTGATCCAGAAGTTTGCTGACGATCAACACGGGGAAGGTCTCATTTATACGTCTTGGCACAGTAACTTAGCTGGGCAGAGCGTGCAATATGGGGCGGTCGAAGCAAGTGAAACATTCGCCAGGTTCGCGCCGAATGGCATCAGGCTCTATAGTTTTTTGGCACTGTCGTTTCACTCACTAAAACAATAAACAAACGGACTTGCTCATGATCAGACAGACGCTGTTTGCACCGCTTGCCGGTTGCCTGCTCGCCATGGCCTGCGCCCAGGCGATCGCGGCGCCCAATCCTTATTCGAACTTCATCGTCTTCGGCGACAGCCTCAACGATGCGGGGCAGTTTACCGACACGGGCGGCCCTCCCGGTTCGACCCTGCGCTTCACCAACCGGACCGGGCCGACTTATCAGGACGGCAGCGGCGAAGCCTACTCCGCCAACTCGACCCAATTGCTTGGAGGCAGGCTTGGATTCTCAGCGGACCAGACCGCCGCTTCGACGTCAGCCGCCCGCGCCGCCCAGGGCCTTGCGGATGGTAACAATTGGGCTGTCGGTGGTTACCGCACCGATCAGATCCTCGATTCCATCACCACCGTATCCGCCACGGGTGAACGTGCGCGACTGGGTTACTTACCGACGAATAATTTGCGTGCAGATCCGAACGCACTCTATTACCTCTCCGGCGGCGGTAACGACTTCCTGCAAGGGCGCGTGCAAAGCGGCGCCCAGGCGAATGCCGCTGCGGACCGCCTGGCAAACAGCGTTCAGGTACTGCAAACGGCCGGTGCCCGGTACATCATGGTCTGGCTGTTGCCCGACCTGGGATTGACCCCTGCCATCAATGGCAGCCCTCTGCAGGGGCCTACTTCGCAACTGAGCGCGGCCTTCAACCGACAACTGGTCACTCGACTGGCGGGGATCGATGCCGAAATCATTCCGCTGAACATTCCCCTGTTGCTGCAGGAAACCGTTGCCGATCCGGCGCGATTCGGTTTTGCTACCGGGCAGAATTTGACGGCGACTTGCTTCAGCGGTGACGGCTGCACCGAAAACGCTACCTTTGGCATCAACAGCGCCAACCCGGACCCCAGCCAACTGATTTACAACGATGGGGTGCATCCGACCGAGGCCGGGCAAAAGCTGGTGTCCGATTACGCCTATTCCTTGCTCGCTGCGCCTTGGGAACTGACGCTGCTGCCGGAAATGGCCCACGCCACGTTACGTGCGCATCAGGATGAACTGCGCAGCCAATGGCAATCCGACTGGGAGGACTGGCAGGCCGTTGGCCAATGGCGCGCTATTGTCGCCGGCGGCGGTCAGCATCTGGACGTCGACAGTCAGGACAGCGGCGCCAGTGCCGATGGCAGCGGCTACAACCTGAACATCGGCGGCAGCTATCGCCTCAATGAAGCCTGGCGCGTGGGTGTGGCGGCGGGCTTCTATCATCAGGATCTGGAGGCAGGCGATAACGACTCGGACTACAAACTCAACAGCTACCTGGCCACGGTATTCGCCCAGTTCCAGCAGAACCGTTGGTGGGCCGATGCAGCGTTGACCGGTGGCAAGCTGGATTATGACAACCTCAAACGCAAGTTCGATCTGGGCGGTGGCGAAGGTGCGGAGAAAGGCGACACCGACGGCTACCTTTGGGCCTTTAGCACACGCCTGGGTTATGACATTGCTCAGCCGGGCAGTGACTGGCACCTGTCGCCGTTCATCAGCGCCGATTACGCGAAAGTGGACGTCGACGGTTACTCGGAAAACTCCACTCGTTCCACGGCCCTGACCTTTGATGACCAGAAACGCGATTCAAAACGACTCGGCGCCGGGCTGCAGGGTAAATACCGGATCACCCCGCAGACCCAAGTGTTTGGCGAATATGCCTACGAGCGCGAATATGACGATGACGTGCAGAAGGTGAACATTGCCCTCAATAGCCTGCCTTCCCTCGACTTCAGGCTTGAGGGTTATACGCCGCAGAGCCATTTGAATCGCCTGAGCCTTGGCGTCAGCCACAAGTTGACGGCCGATCTGGCGCTACGTGGCGGGTATACGTTGCGCAAGGATGATGACTTTACCCAGCAAGGCATAAACATAGGCGTTGCGCTGGACTTCTGATGCACCAAACAGCAGGCATAAAAAACGCGGCACCTTCACAGGCGCCGCGTTTTTTTTATGCTGATGAGATCCCTGTGGGAGCGGGCTTGCCCGCGATGGCGACCTGTCAGTCAACATGAATATTGAATGTTCCGCCCTCTTCGCGGGCAAGCCCGCTCCCACAGGTTTTGCGTGAAGTCAGTTTTCTGGGGTTTGTTCGGCCAGGGCCACCGCACGGAACATCGCGCGGCGTTTGTTCAGGGTTTCTTCCCATTCCAGCGCCGGCACCGAGTCGGCGACGATGCCGCCACCGGCCTGCACGTGCAGCTCGCCGTTCTTGATCACCGCCGTACGGATCGCAATGGCGGTGTCCATGTTGCCGTTCCAGGCGAAGTAGCCGACGGCGCCGCCGTAGACACCACGCTTGACCGGTTCCAGTTCGTCGATGATTTCCATCGCGCGGATCTTCGGTGCGCCGGACAAGGTGCCCGCCGGCAGAATCGCCCGCAGTGCATCCATCGCCGTCAGGCCTGCCTTCAATTGGCCGGTGACGTTGGACACGATGTGCATCACGTTGGAGTAACGCTCGATGACCATCTTCTCGGTGAGTTTCACCGAACCGATTTCCGATACCCGACCGGTGTCATTACGACCCAGGTCGATCAGCATCAGGTGCTCGGCGATTTCCTTGTCATCCGACAGCAGGTCTTTCTCCAGTGCCAGATCGGCCTCTTCGTTCGCACCCCGCGGGCGTGTGCCGGCGATCGGGCGCACGGTGATCAGGTTGTCCTCTACCCGCACCAACACTTCCGGCGAACTGCCGACGACGTGGAAGTCACCGAAGTTGAAGAAGTACATGTACGGCGTCGGGTTGAAGCAGCGCAACGCCCGGTACAGATCGATGGGTGCGGCCTTGAAGTCGATCGACATGCGCTGGGACGGCACGACCTGCATGCAGTCACCGGCCAGGATGTATTCCTTGATGGTGTCGACCGCTTTTTCATAGTCGTCCTGGGTGAAGCTGGAGCGGAACACCGGATCAGCCGCTTGCTGCTTGCTGAAATCCAGGCCAGGGCGCGGGGTGATGGGTTGACGGAGTCTTTCCAGCAACTCCTCCAGTCGCGCGCGCCCTTGCTCGAAGGCGTCTTCCTGCGCCGGATCGGCCAGGACGATTGCGTGCATCTTGCCGGCGAGGTTGTCGAACACCACCACTGCGTCGGACACCATCAGCAGGATGTCCGGTACGCCCAGCGGATCCGGGTTCGGGCACTTGCCCAGGCGCTTTTCCACATAACGTACGCAGTCATAACCGAAATAGCCCACCAGGCCACCGTTGAAGCGCGGTAGGCCGGCGATAGTCGGCACGTTGTAGCGAGCCTTGAAAGCTTCGACGAAAGCCAGTGGGTCTTCTACATCGTGGCTTTCCGTCTCAACACCGTCGATGGTCACGCTGACGTGATGGTCATGCACCCGCAGCACGGTGCGGCACGGCAGGCCGATGATCGAGTAACGGCCCCACTTCTCGCCGCCCTGCACGGACTCCAGCAAATAGGAGTTGGGCTCGTCGGCCAGTTTCAGGTAGATCGACAACGGCGTGTCGAAGTCGGCCAGGGTTTCGCAGGCAAGCGGGATGCGGTTGTAGCCGGCAGCGGCCAAACGCAGGAATTCTTCGCGGATCATGAGGTGCCTCGTGGCTTGAGGTTCTAACAGTCAGGTATGCAAACGCGCCGGATGACCGGCCAGGATCAAGTCAGGCGCGCCAACGCCAGCGGGCCAGGGCCTTGATGACTTTCATCCAGAGTTTGCGAGTGACCACCACGATGGCGTTTCCAGAAGGGGGTTGAACAGCGTCGGCCAACGTTATCTCAGCGGCCGGGTCCAGGCAACCGCGAATTAGCTTGCGCAGATCGTCGATCACCAGCGCAGGCGATTCTTCGGCGATCGGACGCCCGTGGTTATAGCCATAGCTCAAGGCCACGCACTTGACCCCCGCCGCTTTCGCCGCCAGCACATCGCTGCGCGAATCGCCGACGAACAAGGATTGCGAGGCCGGGATGTTGGCCATTTTCATCACGAAAAACAGCGCGGCCGGGTCGGGCTTTTTCTGTGGCAGGGTGTCGCCGCCGATGATCCATTTGAAATATCGGCCGATCTTCATCTGATCCAGCAGCGGCGCGACGAAGCGCTCCGGCTTGTTGGTGATCAGCGCCATCTCGACGCCCTGCTTTTGCAGCCATTTCAGGGTATCGCGCACACCGGGGTAGACCACGGTCAAGCCATGGCTGTCGGCATAGGCCTGCATGAAAATCTCCAGCGCACTGTCGGCCTCGGCGTCATCGACCATCGAATGGTCGATACCGCCGGCCAACGCACGGCGCACCAGCACCGGCGCGCCATTACCCACCCATTCACGCACCGCATCGAGACCGGCCGGTGCGCGACCGAGTTTGAGCAGCATCTTGTCCACAGCCACCGCCAGGTCCGGGACCGAGTCGACCAACGTGCCATCCAGATCGAACATCACCAGCCTGGGCAGGCATCCCGGGAACAGCTGCTCAAAGCCACTCATGGGCGAGCCAGCGCCAGTTCGGAACGCATTTTTTCAATCACTTCCTGATAGTTCGGTGCATTGAAGATCGCCGAACCGGCCACGAAGGTGTCAGCGCCGGCCGCCGCGATTTCACGAATGTTGTTGACGTTGACGCCACCGTCGATTTCCAGGCGAATATCACGACCCGAAGCGTCGATAAGCGCCCGCGCCTCACGCAGCTTATCGAGGGTGCCAGGGATGAACTTCTGCCCGCCGAAACCCGGGTTGACGCTCATCAGCAGGATCATGTCGACCTTGTCCATCACGTACTTGAGGACGTCCAGCGGCGTCGCCGGGTTGAACACCAGGCCCGACTTGCAGCCGCCTTCGCGGATCAGTTGCAAGGAGCGGTCGATGTGCTGGGTGGCTTCCGGGTGGAAGGTGATGTAGGTCGCGCCCGCTTCGATGAAGTCACCGACGATGCGGTCCACCGGGCTGACCATCAGGTGCGCGTCGATCGGCGCGGTCACGCCGTACTTGCGCAGCGCCGAGCAGACCATCGGGCCAATGGTCAGGTTCGGCACGTAGTGGTTGTCCATGACATCGAAGTGCACGAAGTCGGCACCGGCGGCCAGGACGTTGTCCACTTCTTCACCCAGGCGGGCGAAGTCGGCGGAAAGAATCGACGGAGCAATTACGAAGGGCTGCATGACGCACCTTTTCTGAGCAGAATCACGATGGCGCGCATTGTATACCTCATGCTTTGGCCGGCGCACCGAAAGCGCGATGATCAGTAGGCCGCCCGGTAGATTTTCTCGATATCGACAGCACTCAACCGGCGCGGATTGTTGCGCATCAGGCGCTCGATCCCCGCCGCCTCCACGGCCATCGCCGCAATGGCATCCTCGGGAACCCCGAAACTGCGCAGTCCTTGGGGGATTTCCACGGCCGCGCACAGCTCGGTCATGGCCTCAACGGCTTTGTCGGCCGCTTCATTGGCGCTCAGATGAGCAGTCTTTACGCCCATGGCTTCGGCGATATCCTGCATGCGTTCAACGCAGGCCATCTTGTTCCAGGTCATGACATGGGGCAGCAGCAAGGCATTGCTGACGCCATGGGCAATGTTGAAGCGCCCACCCAGCGGATACGCCAGAGCATGCACCGCGCCGACACCGGCATTACCAAATGCCATGCCCGCCATCAGGCTGGCGGTGGCCATGTCTTCGCGGGCCTGCAGGTTGGACGGGTTGGCGTAGGCCTTGGGCAATGCCTTGGCGATCAGTTTGATTGCACCGATGGCCAGGGCGTCGGTAATCGGCGAGGCATTGACCGACAGATAGGATTCGATGGCATGCACCAGCGCATCGACACCACTGGCCGCCGTGACACTGCGCGGACAGGTCAGGGTCATCTGCGGGCTGACCAATGCCACGTCCGGCAACAGATAGTCGCTGACGATGCCTTTCTTCAACTGCGCGACCTTGTCGGAAAGGATCGCCACGTTGGTGACCTCGGAACCCGTGCCGGCCGTGGTCGGGATGGCAATCAGTGGCGGGCCCTTGCGCGGCACCTGGTCGACACCGAACAGATCTTCGAGCGCGCCGTGGTAACCGGCGTAGGCCGCCACGCTCTTGGCGATGTCGATGGCACTGCCGCCGCCGAGGCCGATCAGCCCGTCATGCCCTCCGTCGCGATAGACCCGCATGCAGTCTTCGACGATGGCGATTTCCGGGTCCGGCAGCACCCGGTCGAAGATTTCGTAGCTGCGCCCACCCAGCTGCGCCAGCGCCAGCTCTACCGTGCCGGATTTGACCAGCGCGGCGTCGGTGACGATCAGCGGGTTATCGATATCCAGACGCGTCAGCTCGGCGGACAGTTGCTCGATGGCCTCTGCGCCAGTGATCAGTTTGTGAGCGATTTTGAAAGAGGAAAGACCCATGTGCGCAGCCTCTTATAGGAGTGGGAGCTGGGCACAATAGTAGCTGGGGATTTGGGGTTGGCTGGTATTCAGGTCATGAATGACCGAAGTGCTTTTGTAGGAGCTGCCGCAGGCTGCGATCTTTTGATCTTGAAAATCAAAGTCAAAAGATCGCAGCCTTCGGCAGCTCCTACAGGGGACCGGGTTAAACCTGCGCGGTACGAAGTTTCTCGCTGCGGCCACGCAGCCATTCCAGGGTCAGCAGCAGGATCACCGAGAACGCAATCAGCAGCGTCGCGGCGGCGGCGATGGTCGGGCTGAGGTTTTCGCGGATGCCGCTGAACATCTGCCGTGGCAAGGTCGCTTGCTCGGGGCCGGCGAGGAACAGCGTCACCACTACCTCATCGAACGAAGTGGCGAAGGCGAACAACGCACCGGAAATCACCCCGGGTGCGATCAACGGCAGGGTCACCCGGCGGAACGCGGTCAGCGGCGAAGCACCGAGGCTGGCAGCGGCGCGCACCAGGTTCTGGTTGAAACCCTGCAAGGTCGCCGACACCGTGATGATCACGAACGGCACACCCAATACCGCATGCACCACGATCAGCGAGAAGAAGCTGTTGCCCAGACCCAACGGCGCAAAGAACAGATAGCTGGCCACACCGATGATCACCACTGGCACCACCATCGGCGAAATCACCAGCGCCATCACCAGCGGTTTGCCGGGGAAGTCGCCACGGGTCAGGCCAATGGCCGCCAGCGTACCAAACACCATCGCCAGCACCGTGGCCGCCGGGGCGACGATGATGCTGTTCTTCAGGGCGCGCATCCATTCCGCCGAGGCGAAAAAGTCGTGGTACCACTGCAGCGAGAAGCCTTGCAGCGGGTACACCAGGAAACTGCCGGAGTTGAACGACAGCGGGATGATCACCAGCACCGGCAGGATCAGGAACAACAGGATCAAGCCGCAGAGTATCCGCAAGCTGTAGAACCACACCCGCTCAATGGGGGACATATAAGGACTCAGCATTTCATTCTCCCCTTAGCTCAGGCGCAGGCGACTGGCGCCCACCAGCCAGCTGTAAATCAGATAAAGCACGACCGTCGCGAGCAACAGCAGCCCGCCGAGTGCGGTCGCCATGCCCCAATTGATGCTGGTGTTGGTGTAGAAGGCGACGAAGTAGCTGACCATCTGATCGTTCGGGCTGCCCAGCAACGCCGGGGTGATGTAGTAGCCGATGGCGAGGATGAACACCAACAGGCACCCGGCGCCGACACCGGCATAGGTTTGCGGGAAGTACACCCGCCAGAAACTGGCGAACGGATGGCAGCCGAGGGAAATCGCGGCGCGCATGTAGGTCGGCGAAATGCCTTTCATCACGCTGTAGATCGGCAGGATCATGAACGGCAGCAGGATGTGCACCATGGAGATGTAGACACCGACCCGGTTGAACACCAGCTCGATCGGCTTATCGATGATGCCCATGGCCATCAGGCCGCTGTTGATCAGGCCACCCGATTGCAGCAACACGATCCACGCCGCGACACGCACCAGGATCGAGGTCCAGAACGGCAGCAACACCAGAATCATCAGCAGGTTGCTCTGGCGCGACGGCAAGTTCGCCAGCAGGTAAGCCAGTGGATAGGCAAGGACCAGGCAGATCACGGTGATGACCAGGCCCATCCAGAAGGTGCGGGCGAAGATGTCGAGGTAGATCGCCTGGTCCGGAGTGGCCGGGGCGATTTCGCCGAGGTCGTCGATGCGGTGGTCGACGGCGGCCAGCAAATAGTACGGGGTGATGCTGCTGGTGTTGCGGCGTACGGCTTGCCAGTAGGCCGGGTCGCCCCAGCGCTCGTCGAGTCCTTCCAGCGCTTCTTTATAAGAGGCCGGTTCAGTGGCGAACGGCAAGGCGCGGGCGGTCTTGGTCAGCAGGCTGCGGTAGCCGGCCAACTCCATGTTCAAGCGTTTGGACAAATCGCCCAGGGTCTGATTCTTGCGCGCTTCGGCGAGGTCTTCGCTGGCCGCCTTGTACACGGGTTCCGCAGGCAGGCCGCGGCCGTCCCAGCTGGCAATGGCTGCCACGGTGCGCGGCATGCCGCCGACCACTTCCGGGTTACCCACGCTTTTGTAGAGCAGCGCCACGATTGGCACCAGGAACACCAGCAACAGGAACAGCACCAGCGGCGCGATCAACGCCTGGGCCTTCCAGCGGTTGACCCGCTCGGCATGCTTGAGCCGCTGCTTCAAGGTGGGGTCAGTGCCCGCGTTCACGGGAACGGCGATAGCCATGGCGTACTCCGGAAATCTTTGATCGTTACAGAGGTGGCACTCTTTGAATGTGAGTCCACCTCTGTTCTTGATAACAACTGATCACCTGTAGGAGCCTGGCTTGCCAGCGATGAACGATAACGGGGTCTGGCTGATACACCGTGCCGCCCGGATCGCTGGCAAGCCAGCTCCTACAGGTTTAATCGCACGTTATTTGGCAGCCCAGGAATTGAAGCGCTGTTCCAGTTGCTCACCGTTGTCAGCCCAGAAGCTGACGTCGATCTGCACCTGGTTGGCGATGTTTTCCGGGGTGGTCGGCATGTCCTTCAGGACATCCTTGGCCAGCAACGGAACAGCCTGGGTGTTGGCCGGGCCGTATGCGATGTTTTCCGAGTAGGTCTTTTGCTGCTGCGGCTGCACCGAGAAGGCGATGAATTTCTTCGCAGCTTCGGCACGCTTGGCGTCCAGGCCTTTTGGAATGGCCCATGCGTCGAAGTCGTAGATGCCGCCGTTCCACACCACTTTCAGGTTGCTTTCTTTCTGCACGGCAGCGATGCGACCGTTGTAGGCCGAGCTCATGACCACGTCACCGGAAGCGAGGTACTGCGGTGGTTGTGCACCGGCTTCCCACCACTGGATGCTTGGCTTGAGTTCATCAAGCTTTTTGAACGCGCGGTCCTGACCATCCTTGCTGGCCAATACCTTGTAGACGTCTTTCGGCGCAACGCCGTCGGCCATCAGCGCGAATTCCAGGGTGTACTTCGCGCCTTTACGCAGGCCACGCTTGCCCGGGAACTGCTTGGTGTCCCAGAAATCCACCCAACTGGTTGGTGCGGTTTTCAGCTTGTCGGCGTTGTAGGCCAACACGGTCGACCACACGAAGAAACCCACGCCACACGGCTGGATAGCGCCTTTGACATAGTCTTCGCTCTTGCCGAACAGTGCCGGGTCGAGCTGTTCGAACATGTCTTCGTCGCAACCGCGGGACAGTTCCGGCGACTCCACTTCCACCAGGTCCCAGGACACGCTCTTGGTGTCGACCATGGCTTTTACCTTGGCCATTTCGCCGTTGTACTCGCCCGCCACGATCTTGCCGTTGCCTGCCGCTTCCCACGGTGCGTAGAAGGCTTTGACCTGCGCGGCCTTGTTCGCCCCGCCAAAGGACACCACGGTCAGGTCCGGGCCAGCCGCCATCGCGCTGGCTGCCCCCATCATGCCCAGTGCCAGAGCGGTGAATTTCAGGGATCTCAACATTTATTGTTCTCTCCACGTGCAGGGTTGGTGTTGTTGAAGCCGGGGCGATCAATGCGCCTCTAGAAGTGGATCGAGCGCGCGAACGTGTTCGACCTGCCAGCCAAGCGGTACCACATCGCCGACCGCGAGCGCAGGATCCAGCTCGGCAATCGGTTGTTTCACGAAGAAGTCGGTCTTGCCACAGACTTCCAGGCGAACCCGGACGTGGTCGCCCAGATAGATGAATTCCGCCACCCTTCCCGAGAAGCGGTTGACGCACGACTCACTGGAGCCATTGAGGCTCACGCGTTCCGGGCGAATGGACAAGGTGACGGGTTCGCCGGTCTGGCCGACATTGACAGCCAGGGCTTCGACCTTTTCACCGCGACTCAACTCGACGATGCAACGATCGCCGGTCTGGCTGTGCAGGCGGCCATTGAGGCGGTTGTTTTCGCCGATGAAGTTGGCGACGAAGGTGTTTTTCGGCTCTTCATAAAGGGTGCGCGGCGGAGCGATCTGCTGGATTTCGCCTTGATGGAACACCGCCACCCGGTCGGACATGGTCAGCGCTTCGCCCTGGTCGTGGGTCACGTAGACCACGGTCACGCCCAGACGCTGGTGCAGGTGCTTGATTTCCATCTGCATGTGTTCGCGCAGTTGCTTATCGAGGGCGCCGAGGGGTTCGTCCATCAGCACCAGCTGCGGTTCGAACACCAGAGCGCGGGCCAGTGCCACGCGCTGCTGCTGACCACCGGACAATTGCGCCGGGTAACGCTGGGCGAACGTATCGAGCTGCACCATGCTCAGGACTTTTTTGACTTTGTCGCTGACGTCGCTTTTATTCAGCCCGCGCACGGTCAGCGGGAACGCCAGGTTCTCGGCCACCGTCATGTGCGGGAACAACGCGTAGTTCTGGAACACCATGCCGATGTCACGCTTGTGCGGTGGCACGTTGTTGATGGCGCGACCAGCCAGCAGGATTTCGCCCGCGGTCGGTGTTTCGAAACCGGCGAGCATCATCAGGCTGGTGGTCTTGCCGGAGCCGGAGGGCCCGAGCAAGGTCAGGAATTCGCCTTTGCGAATGTCCAGGTTGAGGTCCTTGACGATCAGGTTCTCGCCATCGTAGCTCTTCTGCACTCCACGAAAGCTGACCAGAACATCATTGGCCCCTGCGCTTGAATCGACCTGGCTCATACCCACACCCTTGTTGTTGATGACTGCTGTGGACTAAGCCTAGTGGACCCTGGGGACCACGCAAATCGGGGGGCAAGAGAGAATCGCCTCAGCCATATGGAAGACTGGGGGTAGGGATTGCCCTACAAGGATGGCGCGTTTTGGCAAATGCAGCGGCAAGCTGTCAGCTGGAAGCAGCAAGTAAAGGCAAAAGCGGGTGGGCGAGATGTCGTAAATGGATACGGGTATGAAATCGACCGTAGGAGCCGGCTTGCCGGCGAAGGCGATTTCGAGGACGCCTTCGCCGGCAAGCCGGCTCCTACAGAGATAGGTGTCTTAGAGAAGTTTGTGTTCCATCGCGTATTTCACCAGCTCCGCCAGTGAGGTGATGTTGAGTTTCTGCATCAACCGCGCCTTGTGGGTGCTGATGGTTTTGCTGCTCAATGCCAGTTGCTGGGCGATGTCGTTGACGTTGGCGCCCTGGGCCAGGCGTTCGAACACGGAAAACTCACGTTCCGAGAGCAATGAGTGCAACGGCCGCGAGTCGGTCAGGCCGACTTCGAAGACCATCCGGTCGGCCAGGTCCGGGTCGATGTAGCGCCCTCCCGCGGCTACCCGGCGGATGGCTGTCAGCAACAGGGCCGGATCACTGTCCTTGGTGGCATAGCCCGCCGCACCAACCTTCAAGGCCCGCGCGGCCATCTGCGCCTCGTCGTGCATCGACAACACCAGGATCACCGGCGGATTGTTCAAGGCACGAATCCGCGGAATTGCCTCGAGGCCGTTGATCCCCGGCATGGAGATATCCAGCAGCACCACTTCGCAGGGCACGTGCCGCAAGGTCTCGAGCAACTGTTCGCCATTGCTCGCCTCCCCCACTACAAGCAAGTCCTTGGCCAGGCCGATCAATTGCTTGATGCCCTCACGCACGATGGTGTGGTCTTCGGCTACCAGTACACGGATCACTTACCTCTCCTCATCCAGGGGTACTCGCACGATCAGGGTCGTGCCCTCACCCGGCTCACTCTCAAGGGACAGCTGCCCGCCCATGATCAACACCCGCTCGCGCATGCCCACCACCCCAAAGGATGTCGGCCTGCCGCTCGAGGCGACAAATCCTACGCCATCATCGCTGACGGTCAGGCACAGGTCGTCACCCTCAATCGCCAAAGTCAGTTCGACAGTATGCGCCTGGGCGTGACGCATGACATTGGTCAAGGCCTCCTGAAGGATACGAAACAGGCCGATGGCCTTGGCATCACTGAGCACCGGCAAGTTTTCCGGCACCTGTACCAGACACGGAATCTGCGTGCGCGCCTCGAAGCGACGTGCCTGCCACTCGATGGCCGAAGCAATCCCGGCGTCCAGAATCGGCGGTCGCAAAGCCGTCGCTACATCGCGTACCAGCTGGAAAAGTTGGCCGATCAAACGCTTCATGCTGTTCAACCGCTCGTTCAACCCGGGATCGAGTTGTGCATAAGCCAGCTCGCACATGGACGTTTCCAGCTTGAGCACCGTCAACATCTGGCCCAGTTCGTCGTGGACTTCCCGGGCAATACGGGCCTTTTCCTCTTCGCGCACGCTCTCCAGGTGCGCGGACAATTCCCGCAATTGCCCACGGGAGCTGGCCAGTTCCAGCTCGATGCGCTTGCTCTCGCTGATGTCCCAGACAATTCCATCCCAGACGTAGGCGCCATCCTCGAGTTGCCGGGTGATCGCCTTGATTTCAGCCCAACGCTGCTCGCCCTGTCGCGTCAGGATTCGCCCTTGCCAGGACCAGTCGCTGTCGGTGTCCAGCGCATGATCCTGGGTCTGGTGATAGCTCGCCTTGTCGTCCGGATGCACCAGGCTGCGCAGGCCTTTGTCACGATGGGCCAGGGTGGCCGGCGAGTAACCCACCAGGCTCTCGCTGCCTTCACTGATGTAGGCAAAGTCGATCTGGCCCGTCACCGGCGCCCGCTCCAGGCGAAAGACCAGGCCAGGCACATTCGCCGCGATCCCTTGCAAGCGCGCTTCACTTTCCTGCAGCGCCGCCAAGGCGCGACGCCTTTCGGTGACATCGGTCAGGTAGACCACCAGGTACTCGCCATCGCGAAAGCGCAGGAAGCTCAACGAGACATCGGCCGGCAGCACGCTGCCATCGGCCCTCAGGCAATGGGTTTCGAAACTTTGCGGCGCGTCGTCGCTGGCCCTGGCGCGCTTCCACAGGTTCAACCAGCGATCCATGTGCAGGCCGGGTTCGAACTCGATCAATGGCCGCTCGATGATCCCACCAGGCGGATAGCCCAGCATGGTTTCGGCGGCGCGGTTGGCGTAGCGCACGTGACTGTCCCAGTTCACCCACAGAATGCCGACGGTACTCTGGTCGATGGAAAACTGCGTGAGTCGCAGGGCTTCTTCGCTGGCGGCGCGCAGGGCAATGTCAGCCTGCGCCGCCGCCAGGCGTTGCTCCAGGCTGTGCTGCTGGCGCCGTTGCCAGAACACGATGGCCATGGCGCTGAGCGCCACTACCAGCATCAGCAGGCAGAGGTTTTGCCAGAACCCCGGGGATTCGCTGAGCCGAGGATACTTGGGTTGCAGCCATTGGTTGTGCAGCGCCTCCAGATCCTTGGCCGGGATCGCCCGCAGCGCGCTTTCGACAATACCGGCCAACTCTGGCAGGTCACGCCGCGTGGCCACCCGCAGCAGCTGTGGCAAGCCGATATCCCCGACCACCACCAACCCGGCGAACTCCGGCTCGACGGACAGGCGCCCCAATTGCGCCTCGTCGACCACCGCGTAGGCCGCTTGCTGGCTCAGCAACAGCTGCAACGCCTGGCGTTCGACCGGCACCCCCTGCAGGTTCAAATGCGGGTAGTTGCCGCGCAGGTAATCGGCGGTGGCACTGGGCATGCGTACGGCGACGCGGGTTTGGCTGTCGAGTTTCTCCAGTTCCACCGCACCGGTGCTTTTCTGGTCGCTGACCACCAGTTGCGGCACCCGCATGTACGGATCGGAAAACTGCCAGAGGCGCAGACCGCCCGGGGTCTGGGTCAACCCCGGGGCGATGTCGATTTCGCCTGCGCGGGCGGCCGCTTCCAGTTGCTCCAGGTCAGGAAAGTTGCGCCAGCTCAGTTCCACCTTGAGCGACTTGGCGAGCCACTTCATCAGCTCGACATTGACCCCGGACAAGCGCTGCAAGCGGCGGTCGTACTGGGCGTAGGGCGCTTGCAACACCAACCCCACCCGCAGATCGCCCTGCTGCGCCAGCCATTGCTGCTGGCCTGCCGACAACGGCGCGACATGCGCCGGTGGCGCGGCGGCCGCCCAGCCCATCAAGGGCAACCACAAACAGCCGATAACCCACAGGCAGCGAAAAAGCATCATCGATCTCTCACACACTGACAAATACTGACCAACCCATTAGGCTGCCGGGATAACTTCTGGCCTGGAATATCCGATGCTCCCTGTCTACCGCCTGGCACTGCCAGCATTGTGCCTGTCGCTGATCCTGCCATGGGCTTTTTCCGCGGCAGCTGCCGCAGAGGCAAAACCCGCCGAAGAAAAACCACTCGAACGCCAACCATTGCCTGAGCGTAGTCAGGAAGAAGCCGCTGCACTCGAGCGAAAAATTCCGCTTCAAGAACAGCAACAACTGCAAGCGGGCAGCGATACATTCCTGGCCCTGTGGAAGCCGGCCAACTCCGCTGACCCCAAAGGCGCGGTGATTATCATCCCTGGCGCAGGCGAAACCGTTGACTGGCCGCAAGCAATCGGTCCGCTGCGTCGCCAATTGCCGGATGCGCAATGGAGCAGCCTGAGTATCACCCTGCCAGATTTGCAAAGTGATGCCATTGCGCCACGCGTGATGGAAGCCGCTCCAGCCCCCAAGGCCCCGGACGTCGGCAGCAAAGACTCGACCACCGCGGCCCCCATTGAACAGGCGGCGGGCGGCGAAGCCGAGGTGTTGGACAAGGCCGTCGCCGAAACCGCCGACGAGCAAAGCAAGGCTGACGCCGAGCGAATCTTCGCCCGAATCGACGCGGCCATCGCTTTTGCCGAACAGCAAAGCGCCCGCAGCATCGTCTTGCTGGGGCATGGCACGGGAGCCTATTGGGCCGCGCGGTATCTGAGCGAGAAGCAGACGGCGCAAGTCGAGCGCTTCGCCATGGTCGCCGCGCAGACGCCGGTCAAAGTGACACCTGAACTGGACGAACTCGCGCCAACCCTAAAGCTGCCCACCGTCGACCTCTTCTATATGGACAAGCCGCTGGATCGCAACGCGGCGCTGGCTCGCTTGCAGGCCACCAAGCGCGTGAAGACTTCGGCCTTCAGCCAGGTCTCGCTCAAGGCTTTGCCGGGCAATAACAAGGCACAACAGGAGCAATTGGTGCGCCGGGTGCGGGGCTGGTTGAATCCGCAAAGTGCGGCGGACTGATTGACCGGATCGCTGCTAGCGAAAATCCCGCCGCTGACGAATCAACGTATAGGCATTGTGCAGCTCGCGCGTCTTGTCGGTGGCCTCGCGAACCTGCGATGCCGTTGCACCACTGCCGGCAATCTTGTCCGGGTGATGGCGACTGAGCAGGCGTCGATAGGCACGCTTGATCTGGGCGGGCTCACTGGTCGCGGACACCCCCAACAACCGCAAGGCGTCCTGATAGCTTGTAATGACACTGCTGACCGGCGGTCGATGCTGCGGCTCGTAATCGGTTGCCAGCCCCTTGACCTGTGGCGCGCTCCACCCCAGCCAACTGCCCCACTGGAAGAGCAGTTCACGCTCGCGGGTACCGGCATGACCATCGGCCCAAACCATCCGCCAGCAAGCGCGCAAGACCCCTTCTGCGGCAAAAGGCTGAGACCTCAGCCGGAGCAGATGACCCCGCAACCGGTCACTGCCCGCCTTGCCCCTATTGAACGCGGCAATCGCCCGTCGCTGTGCCGATTCGGACATTTCCAGGGCTCGCATCTCCGCACGGGCCTGCTGGATATGCCCCTCCACTACCCTTCCATCACACTTGGCCAGGCGCCCCAGTAATACAAACAGCAACTCGTCGTTGCGCAGGACCGGTCGCCCCCCGAGCTTTTCGCGCAGATGCGCCCAACTTTGCAGGGCCAGGTGCCTGTCCAGCACCTGCCCCATCAAGGCCCCAAGCATGGCCCCGGGAATACTGGCGATGGCAAAGCCCGCTCCGGCTCCGATCAGAGTCCCTGGCCACAGCATGTCAGCGGCTCGCTTCGATCAGGGATTCAGCTTCCGCCAGGCGCTCGTGGGTGCCGACATCGACCCAAAGACCTTTCAGACGTTCGCCGGTCACTTGCCCTTCAGCCATGGCCTTGCGCAACAATGGCGCAAGCTTGAACGCCCCTGCCGAGCAGCCATCGAACAGCTGTGGATGCAGCACGGCGATACCGCTGTAGGTCAGGGTGGCGGCGTCCGGCTGACCGTCCCGGACCTGGTCACCGGTCAGGCTGAAGTCGCCGGCGAGGTGATGGGGTGGGTTGTCGGCCAGCACCAGGTGCGCCAGCCCGGCGATGGGTTGATGCAGCACGCTGAAGTCATAGTCGGTCCAGATATCCCCGTTGACGACAAGGAAAGCCTCGCCACCCAACAACGGCAACGCGCGGAAGATTCCGCCACCGGTTTCCAAGGGTTCGCCTTCGGCGGAGTAGCGAATGCTGACACCGTAGCGCGATCCATCGCCGAGATAGTCTTCGATCTGCTGGCCGAGCCAGGCATGATTGATCACAATCTCGGTAAACCCGGCAGCGGCCAACGCTCGCAGGTGGTACTCGATCAGCGGCACGCCACCTGCGCGGACCAGCGGCTTGGGCGTGGTCAGGGTCAAGGGACGCATGCGCTCGCCCTTGCCCGCCGCCAGAATCATTGCCTTCATGCCGGCACTCCAGCACGCAGGCTGGCCAGCAGAACATCCAGTTCAGCCAGCTCAGGACGCCGCGCGATCACTGCATCTATATAAGCAAAGAAGCGTGGCACATCAGCCAGGTAACGCGGCTTGCCATCCCGGTGGCAAATGCGCGCGAAGATACCGATCACTTTCAGGTGACGCTGCACCCCCATCAGGTCGCTGGCGCGCAAAAAGTCTTCAAAGTCAGGCTGCACCGGAATATCCAGCGCAGCCGCTTGCTGCCAGTAATTTTCCAGCCAGCCGCGCACGCGCTCCTCGGGCCAACTGAGGAAGGCATCCTTGAACAGGCAGGTCACGTCGTAGGTGACAGGACCGTAGACGGCGTCCTGAAAGTCCAGCACACCGGGATTGGGTTCGCTGAGCATCAGGTTGCGCGGCATGTAGTCGCGGTGCACCAGGACTTTCGGCTGGGCCAATGCACTGTCGATCAACAGATCGCTGACCTGCTGCCAGAGCACTTGCTGCGCCGCATCGAACTCGATGCCCAACTCATGCTTGACGTACCACTCGGGGAACAACTCCAGCTCGCGGCGCAACAACGCCACGTCGTAACTCGGCAATGGCGCAACCATCGGCAACTGCTGGAACGCCAGGAGCGCTTGCAGGGCATCCTTGAACAAATCGTCGGCGTTATCGCTGTCGATCAAATCAAGGTACGTCTTCGTGCCCAGGTCATTGAGCAAAAGAAATCCGCGTTCAAGGTCTTCGGCGTAGATTTTCGGCACATTTATTCCGGATTTCGCCAGCAGAAAAGCGATATCCACGAAAGGCTTGCAGTTTTCCTGGGGCGGTGGCGCATCCATCACGATCAGGCTTCTGCCTGCGCCTTCCCAACGGAAATAGCGCCGAAAACTCGCGTCGCTGCTGGCCGCAGTCAACGTGGCCGGGGGGACGGCACCCCATCCCTGTTGCGCAAAAAGGATTGCCAGCTGTTCATCGAGCCAAACTTTCAGGTGTTGCAAACGTAGATCTTGGTCAGGCATTGCAAGGGTCTCCGACGGCGCTAGCCGTCAAGCGGGTCATGCTTTATTATCCAGCATCTTTTTCAGACCATCGAGAGGCGTGCGGCCCACACCGCGGGCAGATGGCACGCAGGAAGCCCGGACTATTAAGATGGCATTGAAATCCCCCGCGTTTCGTAAAAAATTTCCGTTGTTGATGACCGGCAGTTTGCTGGCTCTGCAACCCTTGGCCACCCCTTTCGTGGTCGCCGCGGAACAGTATGACTGCTCGGCCTCCGCTTCGGGAGCCTGGAGTTGTGCGCCAAAATCGCCGGCGGCTGCATTGCCACCTCGTCCGGTTCATGACGGCAGCGCAGTCAGCGCCACCGGCGAGACACCCGCCGAAACGGGTACCAGCGAAGACACGGGGGCCAAACCCGCACTGGTCACCGAATCCAAAGGCCGTGGCCTGAAGTCGCGTAGCGCAGACTACAGCCACCTCGACTGGGTTCCGCGCGAGCAGCTCACTGCAGCACAATTGGCCGAAACCGGTCCTTATTGCTCTGGTTCCTATATCGAACCGACTCGTCCTGGCATGAATGACAAGACGAATAAAAGTGACGCCCCAACCTTTATCGGCGCCAAAGCCTCCCGCTACAAGCAGGATGAGCAAGTCGCCACCCTGGCCGGTGACGTGGTCATGCGCCAGGGCAGCATGCAGGTCGAGGCCGACGAAGCCAACCTTTACCAGGCCGAGAGCCGTGGTGAGCTAAGCGGCAACGTGCGCATTCGCGACAACGGTGCACTGATCGTGGGCGACCACGCGGATGTGCAACTCGATACCGGTGAAGCCAAGGTCGACAACGCCGAATACGTGATGCACAAATCGCGTATCCGCGGTAACGCGCTGTACGCCAAGCGTGCCGAGAACGCGATCATCCGGCTCAAGGATGGTACGTACACCACGTGCGAGCCGAACAGCAACGCCTGGCAGCTCAAGGGCAACAACATCACCCTGAACCCGGCCACCGGCTTCGGTACCGCGACCAACGTGACACTGCGGGTCAAGGACATTCCGGTCCTGTACACGCCGTATATCTACTTCCCGATCGACGACCGTCGTCAATCCGGCTTCCTGCCGCCGACCATCGGCACAGGCACCGATACCGGCTTCCTGCTGGTCACGCCGTATTACTTCAACCTGGCACCGAACTACGATGCCACGCTGTACCCGCGCTACATGAGCGATCGCGGCCTGTTGATGGAAGGCGAATTCCGCTACCTGACCAAGTCCAGCGAAGGTCAGTTCGGCGCCGCGTACCTCAACGACGAGAACGACGATCGCAAGCTGCAGACCGATTACGAAAAAACCCGCTACATGTACAACTGGCAGCACAAGGGTGGTCTTGATTCGCGCGTCCTGACAGAAGTCGACTACACCAAGATCAGCGATCCTTATTACTTCCAGGATCTGCAGACTGACCAGATCGGTGTGAAAAGCGCCGACTACGTTAACCAGCAAGGTGTCGTCAGCTACCGTGGCGACAGCTACACCGCTCGCGTGAATGCCCAGGCTTATCAACTGGCGACCGTGTCGAACATCACGCCGTACGACCGCTTGCCGCAGATCACCTTCAACGGTGCGCTGCCGGATCGTCCAGGCGGCCTGAATTTCACCTATGACACCGAGCTCGTACGGTTTGACCGGGACTTGAAGAACGGCAACTTCACCGATGAAGATGGCAACGTAGAGCCGCGCCTCGACACCAACGTTCAAGGCCTGGCCCGCGCCAATGGCGATCGCCTCAACCTTGCGCCAGCGGTCAGCTATCCGATGGAGGCGAGCTATGGCTTCCTGACGCCTAAGCTCAAATATCAGTACACGCAGTACCAACTGGACCTGGACAGCATCGGCAAAAGCCAGGTTGCCGCGCAGACTGCAGAACAGGACCGCCTCAACGGCACGTTCGACAGCAACCAGAACCGTGGCGTGCCAATCGCAAGCATCGACAGCGGCCTGTATTTCGATCGCAAGACCAACTGGTTTGGCAAAGACTATAACCAGACCCTTGAGCCACGCCTGTTCTACCTCTACGTACCCGAGAAGGACCAGGAAGACATTCCTGTCTTCGATACCGGCGAAATGACCTTCAACTATTCATCGCTGTTCCGCGACAATCGCTTCTACGGTTCTGACCGTGTCGGCGATGAGAACAAGCTGTCCCTTGGTCTAACCAGCCGCTGGATAGAAGAAAATGGCTTCGAGCGTCAACGCATCAGCGTCGGCCAGGCCCTGTACTTCAAGGATCGCGAAGTCCAATTGCCGGGGATCGATGCCAAAACCCGCGAAGACGCGCACTCCGATGTTTCGCCTTATGCACTTGAGTACGAGTATCGCTGGAACCGCGATTGGCGCACCACTGCCGATTACAACTGGGACCCGGACAGCCGCAGCCCTCGTTCGGGCAGCGCGATGTTCCACTACCAACCTGAAGACAACCCGAACAAGGTTATCAACGCCGGCTATCGCTATCGTAATGACCAGGTTCGTTACGACCAAAACACCGGTCAGTGGCAAGTAGGTGGTGGTGACTACGGCGTCCCGGGCCAGCCTGACTACGTGAAGGATTACTACAAGATCGTACAGCACGACTTCTCGGTGATCTGGCCGGTCGTGCCACAATGGAACGTCATCAGCCGTTGGCAGTATGACTACAACCGCAACCGCACTCTGGAAGCCTTCGGTGGTTTCGAATATGACAACTGCTGCTGGAAACTGCGTCTGATCAACCGTTACTGGGTCGACTATGAAGAGTTCAGCCAGGAAGCACCGCAAAACGAAAAAGGCGACCATGGCGTCTTCCTCCAAATTGTTCTGAAGGGACTCGGTGGCCTCACCGGCTCGAAAGTAGAGAGTTTCCTAGACAGAGGCATTCAAGGTTATCGTGAACGTGAAGACCAAGCTTTCTGATTGTCTGCGCCCGCTGCTGCTGGGCGCGCTGTTCCTGGGTACCGCGGCCAACGCCGCGGTACAGTCCATCGATAAAGTGGTGGCCATTGTCGACAACGACGTGGTCATGCAGAGCCAACTGGACCAACGGGTCCACGAAGTCCAGCAAACCATCGCCAAGCGCGGCTCCGCCGTGCCACCGGCCAGCGTACTGGAGCAACAGGTGCTTGAGCGCCTGATCGTCGAGAACCTGCAACTGCAGATCGGCGAACGTTCCGGCATCCGTATTACCGATGAAGAACTGAACCAGGCTGTCGGCACCATTGCCCAGCGCAATAACATGTCGATCGAGCAATTCCGCGCTGCCCTGACTCATGACGGTCTGTCCTACGATGACGCGCGTGACCAGATCCGCCGTGAAATGGTCATCAGCCGTGTGCGCCAGCGCCGGGTGGCCGAGCGAATCCAGGTGTCCGAGCAGGAAGTGAAGAACTTCCTCGCTTCAGACCTGGGCAAAATGCAGCTGTCCCAAGAGTTCCGCCTGTCCAACATCATGATTGCCACGCCGGAAAGCGCCAATTCCGAGGCCATTCAGGCTGCAGCCAAACAGGCTGACGCGGTGTACCAGCAGCTCAAGCAAGGCGCTGACTTCGCTCAATTGGCGCTCGCCAAATCCGCCAGCGAAACCGCACTGGAAGGCGGCGACATGGGCTGGCGTAAAGCCGCACAGTTGCCACCTCCGTTCGATCAGCTGCTGAGCACCATGGCGGTTGGCGACATCACTCAGCCAATGCGCACGCCAGGTGGCTTCATCATCCTGAAGATCACCGGCAAGCGTGGTGGTGAAGCCCAGGTACGCGACGAAGTGCATGTCCGCCACATCCTGGTCAAACCAAGTCCTATCCGTGACGAAGCTAAAACCAAGGCCTTGGCCGAGTCGCTATACAGCCGCATCGAATCGGGTGAAGACTTCGGCGAACTGGCGAAAAGCTACTCGGAAGATCCGGGTTCCGCGCTCAATGGCGGCGACTTGAACTGGATCGACCCGAGCGTATTGGTTCCAGAGTTCCGCGAAGTGATGGCCAAGACCCCGCAAGGTCAGCTGTCCAAGCCGTTCCAGACTCAATACGGCTGGCACGTCCTGGAAGTCCTTGGCCGTCGCGCCACAGACAGCACCAACCAGGCTCGCGAGCAACAAGCGATGACCGTACTGCGTAACCGCAAATACGATGAAGAGCTGCAAACCTGGCTGCGTCAGATCCGTGACGAAGCGTACGTGGAAATCAAACTCCCTGGCGCCGACCAGGCAGCGCAGTGAAACCCCAACGTTTCGCGCTGACACCCGGCGAACCAGCCGGCATAGGTCCCGACCTGTGCCTGCTGCTCGCCTCGCACGCCCAGCCACACCCCCTGATTGCCATCACCAGCCGCGACCTGCTCCTTGAGCGGGCCGCGCAGCTGGGTGTGGCTGTCGATGTGCTGCCCGTCACGCCGAACAACTGGCCGGATGCTCCCGCTCCCGCCAACAGCCTGTATGTCTGGGATACACCGCTCAACGCCAAGGTCGTCGCCGGGCAACTGGACAAGGCCAACGCCGCTTTCGTCCTGGAAACCCTGACCCGAGCGGGCCAAGGCTGCCTGGATGGGCATTTTGCCGGCATGATCACCGCCCCGGTGCACAAAGGCGTGATCAATGAATCCGGTATCGCCTTTTCCGGGCACACGGAATTCCTCGCTGACCTGACCCATACCGCGCAAGTGGTGATGATGCTCGCCACTCGCGGGCTGCGCGTGGCGCTGGTCACTACTCACCTGCCTCTGCGCGAGATTGCCGATGCGATCACACCTGAGCGGCTGGAGCGGGTCACGCGAATCCTGCACACCGACCTGCAACAAAAATTCGGCATTGCCCAGCCACGCATCCTGGTGTGCGGGCTCAACCCCCATGCCGGTGAAGGCGGACATCTGGGCCATGAAGAAATCGATATCATCGAACCCACGTTAGAGCGCTTGCGCGGCGAAGGCATGGACCTGCGCGGCCCCTTGCCCGCCGACACTCTGTTTACCCCCAAATATCTGGAGCACTGCGATGCAGTGCTGGCGATGTACCACGACCAGGGCCTGCCTGTGCTGAAATACAAAGGCTTCGGCGCAGCAGTCAATGTGACCCTCGGCTTGCCGATCATCCGCACATCGGTCGACCACGGCACCGCCCTGGACCTGGCCGGCAGCGGCAAGATCGACACCGGCAGCCTGCAAGTCGCCCTGGAAACCGCCTACCAGATGGCCGAGACCCGTTTATGACCGAGCAATACCAACACAAGGCGCGCAAGCGCTTTGGCCAGAACTTCCTGCACGATGCTGGCGTTATCGACCGCATCCTGCGCTCCATTCATGCCAAGGCCGAAGACCGTCTCCTGGAAATCGGCCCTGGCCAGGGCGCATTGACCCAAGGCCTGCTCAGCAGCGGCGCCCAGCTCGACGTGGTGGAACTGGACAAGGACCTGATCCCGATCCTCAACCAGCAATTCGCCGGCAAGAGCAACTTCAACCTGCATCAGGGTGATGCGTTGAAGTTCGATTTCACCAGCCTGAATGCCGCACCTGGCAGCCTGCGCGTGGTCGGTAACCTGCCCTACAACATCTCCACGCCGCTGATTTTCCACCTGCTGCACAACGCGCACCTGATTCGCGACATGCACTTCATGCTGCAAAAGGAAGTGGTCGAGCGCCTGGCGGCAGGGCCTGGTGGCGGTGACTGGGGCCGGCTGTCGATCATGGTCCAGTACCACTGCCGGGTCGAACACCTGTTCAACGTAGGGCCTGGTGCGTTCAATCCGCCACCCAAAGTCGACTCGGCCATCGTGCGCCTGGTGCCCCACGCGGTGCTGCCGCACCCGGCCAAGGACCACCGTTTGCTGGAGCGTGTCGTGCGCGAGGCATTCAACCAGCGCCGCAAAACCCTGCGCAACACACTCAAGCTGTTGCTGAGCAACGCCGAAATCGAAGCCGCTGGCGTCGATGGCAGCTTGCGGCCCGAACAGCTCGATCTGGCGGCCTTCGTACGCCTTGCCGATAAGCTAAGCGAACAAGTCCTACAGAAAGCCGCGGACGTCTGACAGAACTGAAGCGTTATCGGGTAGGACACCAGCGTTTATGTCTGGTTTACTATCCGATACCTGGCCTAGACTGATCATCAGTCATGCCCCGCGTTCCGCTTCGTTTTTAAGGCCCTTTGCATGTCCGATCCTCGTTATCAGGTCGACGTCAGCGTCGTCACCCGCTATCTGGCAGAACAGTCGCAACCCGAGCAAGAGCGTTTTGCCTTCGCGTATACCATCACCGTGCAAAATAACGGCTCGCTAGCGGCCAAACTGTTGTCTCGGCATTGGGTCATCACCGATGGCGACGGGCATGTCGAGGAAGTTCGCGGTGCGGGCGTGGTTGGCCAGCAACCGCTGATCGAGCCGGGCGAAAGCCATACCTACAGCAGCGGCACCGTCATGACATCCAAGGTCGGTACCATGCAGGGTACCTACGAGATGCGCGCCGATGACGGCAAACATTTCGATGCCATCATCGCCCCGTTCCGCCTGGCGGTGCCCGGAGCCTTGCACTAATGGCAACCTATGCCGTTGGCGACCTGCAAGGCTGCCTCGACGCATTGCAATGCCTGCTCAAGAAGGTCGCCTTCGACCCGGCAAGCGATCGCCTGTGGCTGGTGGGCGACCTGGTCAACCGCGGTCCGCAGTCGCTGGAAACCTTGCGCTTCCTCTATAGCATCCGCGAATCGCTGGTGTGCGTGCTCGGCAACCATGACCTGCACTTGCTGGCGGCCGGGAAGAACATCGAGCGCCTGAAGAAAGCCGACACCCTTCGCGAGATTATCGAAGCCCCGGACAGCGCCGAGTTGATGGAATGGCTGCGCCAGCAAAAACTCATGCACTACGACGAACAGCGCAACGTTGCGATGGTGCATGCCGGCATTCCACCGCAATGGTCGCTGCGCAAAGCGCTGAAATACGCTGCCGAAGTCGAGACCGCCCTGCGCGACGACAACCTGCTGCCACCCTACCTCGATGGCATGTACGGGAACGATCCGGCGAAATGGGACAGCGACCTCAAGGGCGTGACGCGCCTACGGGTGATTACCAACTATTTCACGCGCATGCGCTTTTGTACGGCCGAGGGCAAGCTTGACCTCAAGAGCAAGGAAGGCCTCGACACGGCACCGGCAGGCTACAAACCGTGGTTCCAGCACAAGGAGCGCAAGACCAGGGACCTGAAGATCATCTTCGGCCACTGGGCAGCGCTGGAAGGCAAGGTCCAGGAGCCGAACATCTCGGCCCTCGATACCGGCTGCGTCTGGGGCGGTGCCCTGACCCTGATGAATGTCGACACGGGCGAACGCCTGTCCTGCAAATGCGACGAACATGGCCATGCCGCCGCGCCGCCAGTCGCCCCACAGATTTCCGAACCATCGTCAGCCAGCGCCCCGCGCTAGACTGCGCTTTCAGCCGAGCCAAAGGAGCCCGCCATGAGCGAATTCAAACGTATCCCCCCGGAACAGGCCCAGGCCCTGCGCGAACAAGGCGCAGTGGTGGTCGACGTCCGCGATCCCGCGACCTTTGCCGCCCTGCACATCAGCGGCTCCAGGCATCTGGACAACCACTCCCTGCACGCCTTCATCCAGGGCGCCGACCTGGACGCGCCAACCGTGGTGGTCTGCTATCACGGCAACTCCAGCCAGGGCGCCGCCGCCTACCTGATCAGCCAGGGTTTCTCCGACGTCTACAGCATGGATGGCGGTTTTGAGCTGTGGCGTACGACTTACCCTACGGAAACGGCGCAAGGCACCAGCGAATAATTTTTTTGTCATGTGCAAGCCCCAGCCACCGCGGGCTTGCGCGGTGGCAGACGAACGGTCAGCCACAACTAATTACGTATCTCGCCTTTACCTCCCGAATTCCCAACTATCCTTAAGCGCAGGCCATCCAAAACAGGGGAGAGCCGGTACACCGGCGCACGGGTCATCGGGAGTAGCTTTCGGGGTAGTCAGCTCCGAAAGAGTTCTGGGGGGTAAACAGCGACTGCCTGTTCGGTTGCTGCCAGCATCGACTGAGTGATCCGGCGTCGGCTCCACGTATCGAGCGAGGTGACGTCATGAGTATCTTTAGCCACTTCCAACAACGTTTCGAGTCCACACGCCAGGAAGAACTCTCGCTGCAAGAGTATCTGGAGTTGTGCAAAAAGGACCGTAGCGCCTACGTTTCCGCCGCCGAGCGTCTGTTGCTGGCCATCGGCGAACCGGAACTCCTCGACACCTCGACCAACTCGAGGCTGTCGCGAATCTTCTCCAACAAGGTGATCCGCCGCTATCCGGCCTTTGAAGACTTCCACGGGATGGAAGAATGCATCGACCAGATCGTGTCGTATTTCCGCCATGCCGCCCAAGGCCTGGAAGAGAAGAAACAGATCCTTTATCTGCTCGGCCCCGTTGGCGGTGGTAAATCGTCCCTGGCCGAAAAACTCAAGCAACTGATGGAAAGAGTGCCCTTCTACGCGATCAAGGGCTCGCCGGTATTCGAATCGCCCCTGGGTCTGTTCAACGCCACTGAAGATGGCGCGATCCTCGAGGAAGATTTCGGCATCCCGCGGCGCTACCTCAACACCATCATGTCGCCATGGGCCACCAAACGCCTGGCCGAATTCGGCGGCGACATCAGCCAGTTCCGCGTGGTCAAACTCTACCCGTCGATCCTCAACCAGATCGCCGTGGCCAAAACCGAGCCGGGCGATGAAAACAACCAGGACATCTCGGCACTGGTGGGCAAGGTCGATATCCGCAAACTGGAAGAATTCCCACAGAACGACGCCGATGCCTACAGCTATTCGGGCGCACTGTGCCGGGCCAACCAGGGCCTGATGGAATTCGTCGAAATGTTCAAGGCGCCGATCAAGGTGCTGCACCCATTGCTGACCGCGACCCAGGAAGGCAACTACAACAGTACAGAAGGTCTCGGTGCGATTCCGTTCACCGGGATCCTGCTGGCCCACTCCAACGAATCGGAATGGCACACCTTCCGCAACAACAAGAACAACGAGGCGTTCATCGACCGGATCTACATCGTCAAAGTGCCGTACTGCCTGCGGGTCAGTGACGAGGTGAAGATCTACGACAAGTTGCTGTTCAACAGCTCGCTGGCCAAAGCCCATTGCGCGCCCGACACTTTGAAAATGCTCGCCCAGTTCACTGTGCTTTCACGTCTGAAGGAACCGGAAAACTCCAACATCTACTCCAAGATGCGGGTGTACGACGGCGAAAACCTCAAGGACACCGATCCGAAGGCCAAGTCGATCCAGGAGTATCGCGACAACGCCGGTGTCGACGAAGGCATGAACGGCCTGTCGACCCGCTTCGCGTTCAAGATCCTGTCCAAGGTCTTCAACTTCGATCCTCACGAAATCGCCGCCAACCCGGTGCACCTGCTGTACGTGCTCGAGCAACAGATCGAGCAGGAACAGTTCCAGGCCGAAACCCGTGAACGCTACCTGCGCTTCCTCAAGGAGTACCTGGCACCGCGTTACATCGAATTCATCGGCAAGGAGATCCAGACCGCCTACCTCGAGTCCTACAGCGAGTACGGACAGAACATCTTCGATCGCTACGTGCTGTACGCAGACTTCTGGATCCAGGATCAGGAGTATCGCGACCCGGAAACCGGCGAAATCCTCAACCGTGTTGCGCTGAACGAAGAACTGGAGAAAATCGAAAAACCGGCCGGCATCAGCAATCCGAAGGATTTCCGCAACGAAATCGTCAACTTTGTGCTGCGCGCCCGTGCCAACAACAACGGCAAGAATCCGACCTGGCTCAGCTACGAAAAACTGCGGGTGGTCATCGAGAAGAAAATGTTCTCCAACACCGAGGACCTCCTGCCAGTCATCAGCTTCAACGCCAAGGCCAGCAAAGAGGACCAGCAGAAACACAACGACTTCGTCACTCGAATGGTCGAGCGCGGTTACACAGACAAACAGGTACGGCTGCTGTCCGAGTGGTACCTGAGGGTCAGAAAGTCCCAGTAAGGGAGCTGCAAGCGGCACGCGACACCGCCCCACCGAAAACGCGTTGTTGGCGTAAATGTGGCCATATGTCGCGCGCCGCTTGTTTCTGAAGCTTCTGTCTTGCAGCTTGAAGCTTATGACTCGAAGCTCCCCGGAGGGCCTATGAGCTATGTGATCGACCGACGTCTCAATGGCAAGAACAAGAGCACGGTGAACCGCCAGCGGTTTCTGCGGCGTTACCGTGATCACATCAAAAAGGCTGTCGAAGAGGCGGTCAGCCGGCGTTCCATTACCGATATGGAACACGGCGAGCAAATCAGCATCCCGGGGCGCGACATCGACGAACCGGTGCTTCACCACGGACGCGGCGGCAAACAGACCGTCGTGCACCCGGGCAACAAGGAATTCACCAGCGGCGAACACATTGCCCGGCCACCTGGGGGTGGCGGCGGCAGAGGACCTGGCAAGGCCGGCAACTCGGGCGAAGGGATGGACGAGTTCGTCTTCCAGATCACCCAGGAAGAATTCCTCGAGTTCATGTTCGAAGACCTTGAACTGCCAAACCTGGTCAAGCGCAACCTGACCGGCACCGACACCTTCAAGACCGTGCGCGCGGGGATCAGCAACGAGGGCAACCCCTCCCGGATCAACATCATCCGCACCCTGCGCTCAGCCCACGCACGGCGAATCGCCCTGTCCGGCAGCAGCCGGGCGAAACTGCGCGAAGCCAAAGAGGAACTGCTGCGACTCAAGCAGGAAGAACCGGACAACTTCGGCGATATCCAGGAACTTGAGGCAGAAATCGAAAAACTCAGCGCGCGTATTCACCGCGTACCCTTTCTCGACACCTTCGACCTCAAGTACAACCTGCTGATCAAACAACCCAACCCCAGCTCGAAGGCGGTGATGTTCTGCCTCATGGACGTTTCCGGTTCGATGACCCAGGCGACCAAGGACATCGCCAAGCGCTTCTTCATCCTGCTGTACCTGTTTCTCAAGCGTAACTACGACAAGATCGACGTGGTGTTCATCCGCCACCACACCAGTGCCCGCGAAGTGGACGAGGAGGAGTTCTTCTACTCCCGAGAAACCGGCGGCACCATCGTGTCCAGCGCCTTGAAGTTGATGCAGGAAATCATGGCCGAGCGCTATCCGGCCAACGAGTGGAACATCTACGCTGCCCAGGCCTCCGACGGCGACAACTGGAACGACGATTCGCCTATTTGTCGCGACATCCTGATCAACCAGATCATGCCATTCGTGCAGTACTACACTTACGTTGAGATTACCCCACGGGAACATCAGGCACTGTGGTTCGAGTACGAGCGCATCGCTGAAGCCTTTTCCGACACTTTTGCCCAGCAACAACTGGTCTCGGCCGGGGATATCTATCCGGTCTTCCGTGAACTCTTCCAGCGCAGGTTAGTGACATGACCGCCAAAGAGCAGAAGCGCCAACCCATATCCACCGGATCGGAATGGACGTTCGAGCTGATCCAGGCCTACGACCGTGAAATCAGTCGTATTGCAGCTCGCTACGCGCTCGATACGTACCCTAACCAGATCGAAGTGATCACCGCTGAACAGATGATGGACGCCTACGCCTCCGTCGGTATGCCGCTGGGGTATCACCACTGGTCCTACGGCAAACATTTTCTCAGCACCGAAAAGTCCTACACACGCGGCCAGATGGGGCTGGCCTACGAAATCGTGATCAACTCCGACCCGTGCATCGCCTACCTCATGGAGGAAAACACCATCTGCATGCAGGCGCTGGTGGTGGCGCATGCGTGCTACGGGCACAACAGCTTCTTCAAGGGCAATTACCTGTTCCGCACCTGGACCGATGCCAGCTCGATCATCGATTACCTGGTGTTCGCCAAGCAGTACATCATGCAGTGCGAAGAGCGCCATGGCATCGATGCGGTCGAAGACTTGCTCGACTCCTGCCACGCATTGATGAACTACGGTGTTGATCGCTACAAACGTCCCTACCCTATTTCCGCCGAGGAAGAACGACGCCGGCAAAAGGACCGGGAAGAACACCTGCAGAAGCAGATCAACGATCTGTGGCGCACCATTCCCAAAGGCGCAGACAAGTACAGCGACAAGGACAACGCGCGCTTCCCCGCCGAACCGCAGGAGAACATCCTGTACTTCATCGAAAAACATGCGCCGCTGCTGGAGCCCTGGCAGCGGGAAATCGTGCGGATCGTACGCAAGATCGCCCAGTATTTTTATCCTCAACGCCAGACCCAGGTCATGAACGAAGGCTGGGCCACATTCTGGCACTACACCCTGATGAACGACCTGTACGACGAAGGCCTGGTGACCGACGGCTTCATGATGGAGTTCCTGACGTCCCACACCAGCGTGGTCTTCCAGCCTGGCTTCGACAGCCCCTATTACAGCGGTATCAACCCCTACGCCCTGGGCTTTGCCATGTACCGCGACATACGGCGCATGTGCGAAGAACCTACTGAAGAGGATTACCGCTGGTTCCCGGACATTGCCGGCACCGACTGGCTGGCAGCCATCAAGTTCGCCATGAGCAGCTTCAAGGATGAGAGTTTCATCCTGCAGTACCTTTCACCCAAAGTGATCCGCGACCTCAAGCTGTTCAGCATTCTCGATGACGACCAGAAAGACGATCTACTGGTACCGGCCATTCATGACGAAGGCGGTTATCGCATCATCCGTGAAACCCTGGCCGCCCAATACAACCTGGGCAATCGCGAACCCAACGTGCAGATCTACAGCATCGACAGACGCGGCGACCGCTCTCTGACCCTGCGCCACCAGCAGCACGACCGTAAACCGCTGGGAGAGTCCACCGAGGAAGTGCTCAAGCACCTGCATCGCCTCTGGGGCTTTGATATTCACCTGGAAACCCTGCAGGGTGACCAGATCATGAAAACCCACCATGTGCCACCGAGGGGCGAACACGCCGAAGGCGATTACGGCCGGCTGGACCTGGCTGTCATCCATTTGTGATGCCGTTTATGCCTCCGAACGCTCGAAGCAAGGGTTATCCTGTCGAGCTAACGGAGGTTTTTCATGCAGATTTATAAAGTTGGCGGCGCGGTACGCGATCGCCTGCTCGGCATAGCTGTCACCGATATCGACCGGGTCGTGGTCGGCGCGACCACTGAAGAGATGCTCGCCAAGGGTTATCGGCCTGTAGGCGCTGACTTTCCGGTGTTTCTTCATCCGAAAACCGGCGAGGAATATGCCCTCGCCCGCACCGAACGCAAAAGCGGACGCGGTTATGGCGGGTTCACGTTCCACGCCAGCCCCGACGTGACCCTCGAAGAAGACCTGATACGCCGCGACCTGACGATCAACGCGATGGCCGAAGACGATCAGCAGAACCTGACCGACCCCTACCACGGCCAGCGCGATCTCGAGGCCCGTGTACTGCGCCACGTTTCCCCCGCGTTTGCCGAAGATCCGCTCAGGGTCTTGCGCGTTGCTCGCTTCGCCGCGCGCTACGCCGAACTCGGCTTCACCGTTGCCCCTGAAACCCTCGATCTGATGCGCCAGCTCAGTGAGTCAGGCGAACTCCAGGCGCTGACGGCGGAGCGTAGCTGGAAAGAAATCTCCCGCGCCCTGATGGAAAATCAGCCACAGGTGTTTATCGAGGTATTGCGCGCATGTGGCGCGCTCGAAGTACTGATGCCGGAAGTCGACGCACTTTTCGGCGTCCCGCAACCGGCAGCCCACCACCCGGAAATCGACACCGGCGCCCACACCCTGAGCGTGCTGCAGCAAGCGGCACTACACAAACAACCGCTCACCGTACGCTGGGCCTGCCTGCTGCATGACCTGGGTAAGGGGCTGACGCCAGAGGAGCAGTGGCCGCGTCACATTGCCCATGAGTCCAAGGGAGTGAAGTTGATCAAAGCGGTCAACGAACGCTTCAAGGCACCGAGGGATTGCCAGGAGCTGGCGTTGCTGGTCGGCGAGTACCACACCCACGGTCATCGCGCACTGGAACTGAAACCATCGACCTTGCTGGAGCTACTGCAGAGCTTCGACGTTTACCGTCGGCCGCAGCGGTTCGAGGAATTCATCGCGGCTTGTGAGATGGATGCGCGAGGGCGGAAGGGGCTGGAGCAGAGAAGGTATCCACAGGCCGATTACCTGCGCGGGGCGGCGACGGCGGCGCGTAGCGTGGCGGTTCAGCCGTTGCTGGAGCAGGGATTCAAAGGGCCTGAGCTGGGCGAGGCAATCAAGCGTGAACGGCTCAAGGCGTTGAAAGCTTACAAGGAACAAGCCTAAGCAAGATCACAAGATCGCAGCCTGCGGCAGCTCCTACACAGGAATATGCGTTTCCATGTAGGAGCTGCCGCAGGCTGCGATCTTTTGCTTTAAAGCAAATCGGACGGGGTTAATGGCTGCCCACGCCACTCAAATGCCACCGGCGCAAGCACTTGATCAATCTGCGCTTCGGCCCACAACGCGGCGAAACTTTTACCTACACCCGGGTGCACGCGATCCGGCGCAATCAGCGACAACGGCCACAATACAAAGGCATTTTTAAGAATTTCCGCCCTCGGCAGCACCAGGCCATCGAAGTTGCCCACCAAGTCACCGTACAGCAACACGTCGATATCCAGAGGCAAACCTCGGCGATCAGGCGCGTAACGCCCATTATCGGCCTCAATGAACTTTAATCGGCGATCCAGCTCCATCAGCGGCAAGTCGGTACAGGCCGACACCACGAAATTGAAGAACGGTCCGCTCTTGATCCCCACTGGCTGGCTTTCGAAGACCGCCGAGCAACGCATATCCACCAAAAAACCCGCCAGTGCTTCCAGGCCGGCCTGCAAATGGGTTTCGCGCTCGATATTGCTGCCGAGCCCGAGATATACCTGAGTCAGCGACATCCGCGCTCGATCTCCACGCCCACGCCACCGGTAGCGGCAGGAACCGCACCTGGCTTGGTCAGTTTGAGGCGCATCCAGGTGATCTTGAATTCGCTCATCAGCACTTCAACCAGCCGCTCGGCAAAGGTCTCGACCAGCTGGAACTGCGCCTGCTCGGCAAAGGCCTGGATGCGCGACGAAACGCTCGCGTAATCCAGCGCCAGGGTCAGGTCATCGCCAGCGGCGGCCGGACGATTATCCCAGGCGAAACTCAGGTCAAGCCGCAAGCACTGTCGGATGCCTCGCTCCCAGTCATAAGCACCGATCACGGTGTCGACTTCCAGGCCCTCGATAAACACTCTGTCCAAGCACTTTTCTCCGCTACACGACAAGGGCGCAATGCGCCGTTAGAATCAGGGCGTCCTCGCCCGGAATAGTTAGCATGTTTTGGTTACTGGCGACCCTCGCCTACCTGCTCGGCTCTCTGTCCTTCGCCATTTTGCTCAGCCGCCTGACCGGTACCCCCGATCCGCGAATGAGTGGCTCGGGCAATGCCGGCGCCACCAACATGTTGCGCCTGGCCGGCAAGAAACTCGCCATTCTGACCCTGCTCGGCGACCTCTGCAAAGGCCTGTTGCCCGTACTGATCGCCAGCCTCGCAGGCCTGTCACTGCAGGATCAGGCCTGGATCGGCGTTTGCGCCGTTATCGGTCACCTGTTCCCGCTGTACTTCCGCTTTCGCGGTGGCAAGGGTGTCGCCACCGCTGCCGGCATGCTGCTGGGGCTGTACCCGCCAGCAGCCTTGATGGCGGTCTGCGCCTGGCTGCTGACGTTCTACCTGACCCGTACCAGCTCGCTGGCCGCCTTGATCGCCACGCCCCTGACCCTGCCACTGCTGGCCTGGCAAGAGCCGGCAGCGCTGCTGCCCATGTGCGCCCTGACCGCAATGATCGTCTGGCGCCACCGGGGCAATCTACGCGACCTGTTTGCCGGGCGCGAACGGCATTTTTAGCAGCCAGCCATGAGCGCCGCTCATCACAGGGGCGACAACTGCTCCATCGGCCACCGCGCCTGCACACTGATCGCCAGGCTTTCCTGCTGGCCAGCCTGCAGGCGCTGGCAACCGGCAAACGCAATCATGGCGCCGTTATCGGTGCAGAACTGCGGACGGGCGTAAAAAACATCGCCCTTCAGGTCGCCGAGCATTTTTTCCAGGGAGGAGCGAAGCGCCTTGTTGGCACTGACGCCTCCAGCGATCACCAGGCGCTTCATGCCAGCCGCTTTCAGGGCGCGCTTGCACTTGATGGTCAAAGTCTCCACCACGGCCTGCTGGAACGCCAGCGAGATGTCGCAACGGGCTTGCTCACCGTCGTCTCCGGCACTCACACACTGCTGCCAGGTGTTCAGGGCGAAGGTTTTCAAGCCGCTGAAGCTGAAGTCCAGCCCAGGGCGGTCGCACATCGGACGCGGGAAAACGAAACGTCCTGCAACGCCCTGCTCGGCCAGCCGAGCGATTTCCGGGCCACCCGGATAATTGAGCCCCATCATCTTCGCGGTCTTGTCGAAGGCCTCGCCTGCGGCGTCATCCAAGGTTTCGCCCAGCAGCGTGTACTGACCGATTCCGTCGACCTGAACCAACTGTGTATGACCACCCGACACCAACAAAGCGACGAACGGAAATTCCGGTGGTTGCGACTCCAGCATCGGCGCCAGCAGGTGGCCTTCCATATGGTGCACGCCCAGCGCCGGAATGCCCCAGGCAAAGGCCAGCGCCTGGGCACAGGAAGCGCCCACCAGCAACGCACCGACCAGGCCAGGGCCCGCGGTATAAGCGATGGCGTCGATCTCGGTCGGCACGCAGTCGGCTTCGGCCAACACCTGACGAATCAAGGGCAGCATGCGCTTGACGTGGTCACGCGAGGCCAGCTCCGGCACTACGCCACCATAGGCGCGGTGCAGGTCGATCTGGCTGAACAGCGCGTCGGCCAACAGACCGCGTTCACTGTCGTAAAGCGCGACACCGGTTTCGTCGCAAGAGGTTTCTAATCCCAGTACTAGCATGGGTTTGCGCCTTGTTTAGGCTGAATTCGAAGGCGCGCATAATAGTCGCCGCGTGATGCCCCGACCAGCGGTTTTCGATCAGAGGCTTTGCATTCCGTGCGATGAGGGGTTAACATCCGCAACCCTTAAAAACCGACGTCTTCAAGTGCTCTTTTGCCGCGAGGATGTTGACCCCGGTAATGAATGAAGGTAGCTCTGGATGCCAGCCGTCAAAGTAAAAGAGAACGAACCCTTCGACGTAGCTCTGCGTCGTTTCAAGCGCTCCTGCGAAAAAGCCGGTGTACTGGCTGAAGTTCGTAGCCGCGAATTTTACGAGAAGCCAACTTCTGAGCGTAAGCGCAAAGCAGCAGCCGCTGTTAAGCGTCACGCCAAGAAAGTTCAGCGCGAACAGCGCCGCGCCGTTCGTCTGTACTAATACACAGACGATCGTAGCAAGCTTCTGCCAAGCCCGGCTTCACGCCGGGCTAATGGCATTTGCGTAAAACGCTTGATGCTTCACCGTCGAAGCCGCAGACGCGACCGAGACAAATCTGCTTCACTGCGTCAGACCTGGCTCTTTTGCCAGCGGTGCACGTCTTTTCTGACGAGCCTTTCAAGGCTACTGACGAGCACACCCACTGATTCCTCTCACGACGATCAGCCCAAGGCACCTGTTTGCGTGCCGAAAAAGAGCTATCCGAGACCCTTGACGGGCGCAGCCGGATTCAGCGCAACACTTTCAAACAGTCGAATACTGATGAGTAGTTACGTCAGTGGATTTTCGGCAGATACACTTCCCGACAGCGATTATGCAGGCGATACCGGTCGAGCAGCACATTTTGCGTGCCTCAAGCAATGACCCGCGCTCAGCTACCCTTCGCTTCGGTTCCTTTTCAGCGCAGACGACGAGAACGCCATGGCCGGGCTGATTCCCCAGAGCTTCATTGACGACCTTCTGAACCGCACCGACATCGTCGACGTGGTCAGCTCGCGCCTGCAACTGAAAAAGGCCGGCAAGAACCATACGGCCTGTTGCCCGTTCCACAAAGAGAAAACACCCTCTTTCAGCGTGAGCCCCGACAAGCAGTTCTATTACTGCTTCGGCTGCGGCGCTGGCGGTAACGCCCTGGGTTTCATCATGGACCACGACAACCTGGACTTCCCCCAGGCTGTCGAAGAACTGGCCAAGGCCGCCGGGATGGAAATCCCCCGGGAAGAAAGCGGGCGCTCGCACAAGCCGCGCCAGCCCACCGATTCGCCGCTGTACCCGTTGCTTACGGCCGCCGCCGACTTCTATCGCCAGGCCCTGAAAAGCCATCCGGCGCGCAAAGCCGCAGTGGACTACCTGAAAGGTCGCGGGCTGACCGGTGAAATCGCCCGGGACTTCGGCCTCGGTTTTGCGCCACCTGGCTGGGACAACCTGTTCAAGCACTTGAGCAGCGACACCCTGCAACAAAAAGCCATGATCGATGCCGGCCTGCTGATCGAAAACGCCGAAACCGGCAAACGCTACGACCGCTTTCGTGATCGCGTGATGTTCCCGATCCGCGACAGTCGCGGGCGCATCATCGCGTTTGGCGGCCGGGTGCTGGGCGACGACAAGCCCAAGTATCTCAACTCGCCGGAAACCCCGGTCTTCCATAAAGGCCAGGAACTCTACGGCCTGTACGAAGCGCGCAAGAACAACCGCAACCTCGACGAAATCATCGTCGTCGAGGGCTACATGGACGTCATCGCCCTCGCCCAGCAAGGCTTGCGCAATGCCGTCGCGACCCTGGGCACCGCCACCAGCGAAGAGCACATGAAACGGCTGTTTCGCGTCGTGCCCAGCGTGCTGTTCTGCTTCGACGGCGACCAGGCCGGCCGCAACGCCGCCAGGCGAGCCCTCGAAGCCACGCTGTCGAGCCTGCAGGATGGCCGTCGCGCGCGATTCCTGTTCCTGCCCGAAGGCGAAGACCCGGACACCCTGGTCCGCTCCGAAGGCACCGACGCCTTCCGCGCACGCATCAACCAGCACGCGCAGCCATTGGCCGATTATTTTTTCCAGCAACTGACGGAAGAAGCCGACCCGCGCTCACTCGAAGGCAAGGCCCACATGGCCACCCTGGCAGCACCGCTGATCGACAAAGTGCCAGGGGCCAACCTGCGAATCCTGATGCGCCAGCGCCTCAGCGAAATCACCGGCCTGAGCGGGGAAGCCGTCAGTCAGCTGGTGCAAAGCGCTCCGCAAGAAGCGCCACCGGCCTACGATCCGGGCATCGATTACGACGCGATGCCCGACTACAGCGACTATCATCAGCCGCAATCGCAGGAAATGTACGTACCGCAGCAGGAATGGACGCCGAAGAAACCCGGCGCAGGCGGCAAGAAATGGGACAAGAAGCCGTGGGACAAGAACGGCAAGCGGGGTGGTGATCGCGATCAACCCCGCGCGCCCAGGGTGCCGGCGGCCGTAGAGCCTCCGACGCTCGCCGCGTTGCGCACGCTGCTCCACCACCCGCAACTGGCCGAAAAAGTCGAGGATGCCGGGCATTTTGCCGCCGAGGACCACACCAACACGCAACTGCTGGTGGCGCTGCTCGAAGCCGTACAGAAGAATCCCAAGCTAAACTCATTTCAGTTGATTGCGCGCTGGCACGGCACGGAGCAAGGACGTTTGCTCAAGGCGCTGGCGGAAAAGGAATGGCTGATTGACGGAGATAACCTTGAACAACAGTTTTTCGACACCATTACTAGCTTGTCAGCCCGCCAACGCGAGCGAAATCTGGAACAACTGCTCAGGAAAGCCCGACAAAGCGAGCTGAGCACAGAAGAGAAAAACCAACTGCGCGACCTATTAAGTCGCAATGTTTCCGCATCAAGCCCGACCTCAACTGGCGCGTGAGGTCATAGCTCAGGTATAATCCTCGGCTTGTTTTTTGCCCGCCAAGACCTTCAGTGGATAGGGTGTTATGTCCGGAAAAGCGCAACAGCAGTCTCGTATCAAAGAGTTGATCACACTTGGTCGTGAGCAGGGCTACCTGACTTACGCGGAGGTCAACGACCACCTGCCGGAGGATATTTCAGATCCGGAACAGGTGGAAGACATCATCCGCATGATCAACGACATGGGGATCAACGTATTCGAGGTTGCGCCAGATAAGGATTCCCTTATGCTGGCCGACGCCGATACCGACGAAGCCGCGGCCGAAGAGGCAGCTGCTGCGTTGGCAGCGGTCGAGACCGACATTGGTCGCACTACCGACCCGGTGCGCATGTACATGCGCGAAATGGGTACGGTCGAGCTCCTCACTCGTGAAGGCGAAATCGAAATCGCCAAACGTATTGAAGAGGGCATCCGTGAAGTGATGAGCGCAATCGCGCACTTCCCTGGCACGGTTGATCATATTCTCTCCGAATACACTCGCGTCACCACCGAAGGTGGCCGCTTGTCCGACGTCCTGAGCGGTTATATCGACCCGGACGATGGTATTGCGCCGCCTGCGGCGGAAGTACCGCCGCCGATCGACGCCAAGGCCGCGAAAGCGGATGACGATGCCGAAGACGATGACGCCGAAGCTTCCGATGACGAAGAAGAAGCCGAAAGCGGTCCGGATCCGATCATCGCCGCCCAGCGTTTTGGCGCTGTCGCCGATCAGATGGAAATCACCCGCAAGGCGCTGAAAAAGCACGGTCGCCACAACAAGCTGGCAATTGCCGAGCTGTTGGCACTGGCCGAACTGTTCATGCCGATCAAACTGGTTCCGAAGCAATTCGAAGGCCTGGTCGAGCGTGTGCGCAGTGCCCTGGATCGTCTGCGTCAGCAAGAGCGTGCAATCATGCAGCTCTGCGTTCGTGATGCGCGCATGCCGCGTGCCGACTTCCTGCGCCAGTTCCCGGGCAACGAAGTCGACGAAAGCTGGTCTGACGCACTGGCCAAAGGCAAGAGCAAATACGCCGAAGCCATTGGTCGCCTGCAGCCGGACATCATTCGTTGCCAGCAGAAGCTGACCGCGCTGGAAACCGAAACCGGTTTGACGATCGCCGAGATCAAGGACATCAACCGTCGCATGTCGATCGGTGAGGCCAAGGCCCGCCGCGCGAAGAAAGAGATGGTCGAAGCGAACTTGCGTCTGGTGATCTCCATCGCCAAGAAGTACACCAACCGTGGCCTGCAATTCCTCGATCTGATCCAGGAAGGCAACATCGGCCTGATGAAAGCGGTAGACAAGTTCGAATACCGTCGCGGCTACAAGTTCTCGACTTATGCCACCTGGTGGATCCGTCAGGCGATCACTCGCTCGATCGCCGACCAGGCCCGCACCATCCGTATTCCGGTGCACATGATCGAGACGATCAACAAGCTCAACCGCATTTCCCGCCAGATGCTGCAGGAAATGGGTCGCGAACCGACCCCGGAAGAGCTGGGCGAACGCATGGAAATGCCTGAGGACAAGATCCGCAAGGTATTGAAGATCGCTAAAGAGCCGATCTCCATGGAAACCCCGATCGGTGATGACGAAGACTCCCATCTGGGTGACTTCATCGAAGACTCGACGATGCAGTCGCCAATCGATGTCGCGACCGTTGAGAGCCTCAAGGAAGCGACTCGCGAAGTGTTGTCCGGCCTCACTGCCCGTGAAGCCAAGGTACTGCGCATGCGCTTCGGAATCGACATGAATACCGACCACACCCTCGAGGAGGTTGGTAAGCAGTTCGACGTGACCCGTGAACGGATTCGTCAGATCGAAGCCAAGGCGCTGCGCAAGCTGCGCCACCCGACGAGAAGCGAGCACTTGCGCTCCTTCCTCGACGAGTGACACCAGAACCCCCGGCCCAGGCCGGGGGTTTTGTTTTGTGCAGATTAAATCCCCCGCACCACCCCACCCGCCGTTTTGCCCGTCTACACTCGAAACATTCCCCGAGCCATAACGAGACCGTTATGCCCAGACTGCCGACCGTGTTTTTTTTGCTGTCGCTGATTTCCTGGACCGCAACGGCTGGCGCGCTGACTCTAACCGACGAAGAACGTAGCTGGCTTGCGGCCCACCCGGACCTGCGCCTGGGTGTCGATGCGTCCTGGCCCCCCTTTGAGTTTCGCGACGACCAGGGGCGTTACCAGGGCCTTGCGGCAGATTATATCGACCTGATTCGCGAGCGACTGGCCATCAAGCTCACACCCATCGAGCCCGTGAGCTGGACGGTCGTGCTGGACCAGGCCAAACAAGGCAAGCTGGACCTTTTGCCGGGCATCATGTCGACCCCGGAACGCCAGGCCTACCTGTCATTCACCCGCCCCTACCTGGATTTCCCGATCGTCATCCTGGCGCATGTCGGAGGCGCCCAGCCGCGTAAACTCAAAGACCTGTACGGGCTGAAAATCGCCGTGGTGGAAAACTACGCGCCCCACGAACTGTTGCGTACCCACAATCCCGATCTGAACCTGGTGGCGATGCCCAACGTCAGTTCAGCCTTGCAGGCGCTGGCCACCGATGAAGTGGACGCCGTGGTAGGCGATCTCGCCTCCAGCATCTGGAGTTTGCGCCAGCTCAAGCTCGACGGGCTGTATGTCAGCGGCGAAACCCCCTACCGCTATCAGTTGGCCATGGGCGTACCACGGGACAACAAGATGTTGGTCGGCATCCTGGATAAAGTCCTGGCCGACATGTCGCCTGCTGAAATCAGCTCGATCCAGGAGCAATGGGTGGGCAACGTTCTCGATCACCGAACATTCTGGTCCGATCTGCTGATCTACGGCCTGCCTGGGCTACTGCTGCTGATCCTCGTGCTGGCTGGAGTGATCCGCGTCAACCGTCGCTTGAGTTCGGAAATCGCCCGCAGGGTCGATCTGGAGCAGGAACTGCGCAGCAGCGAATACCATTACCGCGGGCTGGTGGAGAGTCTGTCGGCCATCGCCTGGGAAGCGCGGATGAGCGACTTCACCTACAGCTATGTGTCGCCCCACGCCGAAGACCTGCTCGGTTACCCTCTGTCCCACTGGTTGATCCCCGGCTTCTGGCGCAACATCATCCACCCCGCCGACCTCACCCGCGCGCAGAGCTTCTGCGACCACGAAGTGCTGGCCGGGCGAGACCACAGCCTCGATTACCGGGTCATCACCGCTGACGGGCGTTGCTTGTGGGTCCGCGACATCGTCAGCCTGATCGAACACGGTCATGAGCCGGTGATGCGCGGCCTGATGATCGACATCAGCGAAACCAAGCGCACCGAAGAAGCACTGCGCCAGTCTGAACAGAAGTTCGCTTCGGTATTCCAGCAATGCCCGGACATCCTCGTGATCGCACGCCTCAGCGACGGCTGCCTGCTGGAGGTCAACGAGGCGTTCGAAGATCAGATCGGCCTCAGGGCCGAGGACGTTATCGGCCAGACCGCCACCAACCTCAACATCTGGGGCATCCCGGGCGTCGGGCCCGGGCTGCTGCAGCGCTTACAGGCCGGCAGCATCCGCAACCTGGAGATGCCCTTTCGCCGCAGCAATGGCCAAGTGTTCACCGGCCTGATCTCTGCCGAACCGTTCGACCTCGACACGACCCCGGCGCTGGTGGTCGTGGTGCGCGACATCACCCAGCTCAAGGAAACCCAGCAACAACTGCAAACCTCCGAAGAGAAATTCGCCAAGGCGTTCCACGCCTCGCCGGACGGCCTGTTGCTGTCCCGGCAAAGCGATGGCCTGCTGATCGAGGTCAACGAGGGCTTCAGCCGCATTACCGGTTTCAACAGCGCAATGTCCGTGGATCGCTCGGCTCTGGACCTGGGGATCTGGGTCAACCTCAACGAACGTAAACAAATGCTCGACCTGTTGCACCGGGACGGTTTCGTCCGAGACTTCAGCTGCCATATCCGCCGCAGCGACGGGCAGATCCGCCTCTGCGAGGTCTCCAGTCGTCCGCTGCCAATCGGTGACGACGACTGCATGCTGACCATTGCCCGGGACATCACCGAGCGCCACCTGATGCAGGAAAAACTGCAACAGGCCGCCACGGTATTCGAGAGCACCGCAGAAGGCGTGCTGATCACCGATACCCAGCAGCACATCAGCGCAGTCAACCGTGCCTTTAGCGAAATCACCGGCTACAGCGAAAGCGAAGCACTGGGCCACACTCCGCGCCTGCTTGCCTCGGGCCTGCATGACAGCGCGTTCTACGCCGCCATGTGGCATCAACTGACCGCCGAAGGTCATTGGCAAGGCGAGATTTCCAACCGACGCAAGAATGGCGAACTCTATCCGAGCTGGCTGACCATCAGCGCCGTGCGCAATCGCGAAAATTTCATCACCCACTTCGTGGCCGTGTTCGCCGACATTTCCAGCCTCAAACACGCCCAGGCCAAACTCGACTACCAGGCTCACCACGACCCGCTGACCGGCCTGCCCAACCGCACGCTGTTCGAGAGCCGTTTACTCAACGCCCTCAATCACCAGAAGGAAAACGGCGGCCAGGGGGCGGTGCTGTTCCTCGATCTGGACCGCTTCAAGCACATCAACGACAGCCTCGGCCACCCGGTCGGCGATCTGTTGCTCAAGGGCATTGCCGTGCGCCTCAAGGACCAGTTGCGCGACATCGACACCGTCGCGCGCCTGGGCGGCGACGAATTCATCATCCTGCTCCCCGGCCTGCAGCAAGCCAGCGACGCCGACAACATCGCCACCAAGCTGCTCAACTGCTTTACCGCGCCGTTCCAGGCCGGCGAACATGAGTTTTTCATCAGTTCCAGCATCGGCACGAGCCTGTACCCCAAGGACGGCTGCGACGTGGCCACGCTGATCAAGAATGCCGATGCGGCGATGTACCGCTCCAAGGCCAAGGGCCGCAACCGTGTCGAAAGCTATACCTTCGACCTCACCGCCCAGGCCAGCGAGCGCGTGGCGCTGGAGCACGAACTGCGCCGCGCCATCGAGCGCAATGAACTGCACCTGTGCTACCAACCCAAGATCAGCCTCGAGGACTATCGCCTGGTGGGAGCCGAAGCGCTGATTCGCTGGCGTCATCCGACCTTTGGCGACGTACCGCCCGAACATTTCATTTCGCTTGCCGAAGAAAACGGCATGATCCTGCAGATCGGCGATTGGGTTCTCGAGACCGCATGCCGGCAGATGTTTGAATGGAACCAGATGTACGAAGGCCTCGGCCCGCTGTCGGTCAACCTCGCCGGTGCCCAGCTGCGCCAACCAAACCTGCTGGGGCGCATCGAGCAGCTGCTCAAGGACAACCGCCTCAACCCCGGCTACCTGCAACTGGAAATCACCGAAAATTTCATCATGAGCCAGGCCGAAGAAGCGCTGGCGGTGCTGCACCAACTCAAGCACCTGGGCGTGCAACTGGCGATCGACGACTTCGGCACCGGCTACTCCTCGCTGAGCTACCTCAAGCGCCTGCCGCTGGACATTCTCAAGATCGACCAATCCTTCGTCCGCGGCCTGCCGGATGACCCCCACGACGCCGCGATCGTGCGCGCCATCATCGCCCTCGGCCGCAGTATGCAATTCACGGTCATCGCCGAGGGCGTCGAAACCCAGGCGCAGCAGCAATTCCTGGCCGCCGAAGGCTGTGAGCAGATCCAGGGCTACATCGTCAGCCTGCCCCTGCCCCCCGACGAATTTGCCGCAACGTTCCTTCGTACAGTAGTTTCAGATTTTTCGGATAGCACAGCCGCGAAACCATCGCTATAATCCGCGACCAATGGGGCCTATAGCTCAGTTGGTCAGAGCAGAGGACTCATAATCCTTTGGTCCACGGTTCAAGTCCGTGTGGGCCCACCAAACAAGAAAGCCGCGCAATGCGCGGCTTTTGCGTATCTGAAGGGTTCGAATCAGTCGCCATTGTCTAACCGCTCAGTTGGCAAAGTTCTCGATCTTTACCTGACCGTCCGGGAAGGTGGCAATGATTTCCAACTCGCCACCCATTGCGCGGATGTAGTTGCGCAAAGTACTGATGTACATGTCTGTACGCCGCTCCATCTTGGATATCGCCGCCTGGTTGACATGAAGTGTTTTGGCCAGCGAGTCCTGACTCAACGCTTGCGCCTGGCGCAACTCGTGCAATGGCATTTGAGCTCGCAGGTTCTGATGCAAAGCCTCGACACGCGATTGAGACTCTGGAGCTCGACGCGCCACCAAATCAGCAAATTTTTTAGCCATTTTCATAGCCCTCTTTCTTCAATGTTTCCAAGTGCTCGTCGAAGATACGCTCGGCTAGCGGCACATGGTCCGTATACCAACGCTCCTGGCCGGTTTTATCACCCCCGATCAGCAGAATCGCGCAGCGCCGTCCCGAACGCGTACAGCACACGGTACGGCCTGCCAGCGTGTTGGACCCTAACGCAGGCCTATTCAAACATGTAACACGGGTATCGCCTGCACCGCCCGCAGCCGCTCAAGCATCTGCCCCGTCAACACGACCTCATACGTATCCGCCGCCCGCCCCCACTGCTCGACGATAACCATGCCGCCCACCAAGGCCGCTGCCAGTTCGGTAATGGTCCCGGACAGTTCTTCCACGATGTCTTGAGTCCGCTGCCACGCGCGATCCGTCAGAATTTTAAGTTCAGCGGTTATACGCTCGGACGCCGCCGGATCGGTCTCGGGATAAAGCAAATTGCGCAGTAGATGCTGCAGCTCCCTGATCTTTGCGTAATCCTGCTCCGCCCCCTGCTCTCCCTTGAGGATGGCTGTGGCTTTCGACTTGTCGACGCGTTGCCCGGCTGAAGATTTTGCAGGCAGTGTCTGCGCCATTGCGCCAGCCAGAAGGACGATCATCCGGGCCTCCAGATGTTGCTTCATGGCCTCCATCGAAGAAATCGCCCGCACCAGGCTAACGGACGCCCCGCCGTGATGCCGTAAGTCCATGGTCACTGTCAGGCTCACGCTACCCGTGGCAAAACCCAAGGCACGGGCGACGACGTAGTGGCCCATTTCGTGATGGGCAATCTCCCAGGCACGAGCCCGTACAGCAGGAGGCATTTTCTTCGACATGACCTGTCCCTCGTGTCACGACCACAATTGAGCTGTCATACATCACAGACCAAATGCGGACTCCGGGTCAATCATCAAAACCTGAATCGAACCAGGGTGCGCCAGAGGTTTTTCCACACCGAGCGTTTGTGTTTCTTCCAGTTGCGTTCCCACCATTCATCTTCATTCACCGCGCGCGCCTCGATGTCGCTGCCTGTCACCGCCGCTGCGTGCTGGCGAAACAGCATGGGAAATACACAATGTTGTTTGATCTGCCGTTTGAACAGGACATCGACTGGTACTCCGACGTAGGGAGTTTGGGCCAGCACCCTGCAGCCTTCGCGGGAGAGGATGTAGGCGTGCAGTGCCACCACGTTGCCGCGGGCAATGAACGGGAACCATGTCAGCCACGTACGACCCATGCTGTACCCCAGGTGCAACGCCTCAAACCTGTTACGGCGAATGAACCGGTTCACCCAACGCACCTGTATCGGATGAAGCCCATAGGGCTTGGCATCGTCCTCGAATATCAACACCCGTTGCCAACCTTCGGCCAGGACTTTTCTGGCCAGTGCCTGATGTGATTCGTAACAGCCTCGGATCGGTTCGCTGTTGCGCTGGGCAATGAAGAACTCGATCGGGTTTGAAATGAGCGTTGCGACGCTGCTTCGGAACAGTTGCCGCCGGTCATGGCGCTCACTCAAGGATATGCAGTACACCTGATCAACATCGAACGAGACCCTTTCCATTCGCCCCTGGCACCTTAAGACCTCTCCGCGACCCGACGTCACGGAAAGAATCAATGATCGGCAAGGGGGTCCTGCCACGTATGTCAGACACGTCCTGAAATGGCGTTGGCTTTTCTGATCGATATCGCCCACGGTCAGCAGGATGTTGGCGTCGCGAGCGCTGCGGGGGATGTGCCTGTAACATGCCTGCACATTGATCCAAGCCGCTGGAGACCGCCTTGCCCGACATTCGCCCGCCCGTTCTCGACGAAATCGACCGTCAGCTGATTGCGGCCCTGCAGATCAACGCCCGCGAAAGCGTGGCCATGCTCGCCCGGCAACTGGGCATCGCGCGCACCACCGTCACGTCGCGCCTGGCGCGGCTGGAAAAGGCCAAGGTCATCACCGGCTACGGCGTGCGGCTCGGCCAGCGCGTGGTGGATGGCGGGCTGCAGGCGTATGTGGGGATTACCGTGCAGCCGCGTTCCGGCAAGGAGGTGTTGCGGCGCCTGAGTGCGATGGCCCAGGTGCAGCAGTTGTGTGCGGTGAGTGGAGAATTTGATTATGTGGCCTGGTTGCGCAGCGATTCGCCGGAGCAGCTGGATGAGTTGCTGGATCAGATTGGCAGTGTGGATGGGGTGGAGAAGACGACAACGTCGATCATCTTGAGCAGCAAGATTGATCGGGGGCAGCCGGTTTAAGATTTTTCCTGTGGTTATGGCTGTCTGGCTGGCCTGCAAAGAACCTGTAGGAGCTGGCTTGCCAGCGAAGGCGTCCGGACCATCAACACAAGATTCAAAGGCCTCATCGCTGGCAAGCCAGCTCCTACAGTGGTCAGTGTGCGCAGTTATCTCGTCATACTGATCAGAAATCTGGCAAAACGACGACACTTTGCGTCTTATTAACGTGTTCGGTGCTCTCTAGAATGGCTGGCATCTTTTCCTATACTCAGATGCGCATTCCGCGTCGGGTCGCCAGCAAGGTCAGCCATGAACAAGAACAATCGCCATCCTGCAGACGGTAAAAAACCGATCACCATTTTCGGTCCGGACTTTCCTTTCGCCTTCGACGACTGGATCGAACACCCGGCCGGCCTGGGCAGCATTCCCGAGCACCATCACGGTGCCGAAGTGGCGATTGTCGGCGCCGGTATCGCCGGGCTGGTGGCCGCATACGAGTTGATGAAGCTGGGTCTCAAGCCCGTGGTCTATGAGGCCTCGAAGCTGGGCGGGCGCCTGCGCTCCCAGGCGTTCAATGGCACCGACGGCATCGTCGCCGAGTTGGGCGGCATGCGCTTCCCGGTATCGTCCACCGCGTTCTATCACTATGTCGACAAGCTGAACCTTGAAACCAAACCCTTCCCCAACCCGCTGACACCGGCCTCCGGCAGCACCGTCATCGACCTGGAAGGCAAGACCCATTACGCACAGAAACTGGCGGATCTTCCTGCACTGTTCCAGGAAGTCGCCGACGCCTGGGCCGATGCCCTGGAAGCGGGCTCGCAGTTCGCCGATATCCAGCAGGCCATTCGCGACCGCAACGTACCGCGCCTCAAGGAGCTGTGGAACACCCTCGTGCCGTTGTGGGACGACCGCACCTTCTACGATTTCGTGGCCACCTCCGAAGCCTTCGCAAAGCTGTCGTTCCATCACCGTGAAGTGTTCGGCCAGGTCGGTTTCGGTACCGGTGGTTGGGACTCGGACTTCCCCAACTCGATGCTGGAAATCTTCCGCGTGGTGATGACCAACTGCGACGATCACCAGCATCTGGTGGTCGGAGGCGTCGAACAGGTACCACAGGGCATCTGGCGCCATGTCCCTGAGCGCTGTGTGCACTGGCCGCAGGGTACCAGCCTCAAGTCGTTGCACAGCGGCGCGCCACGTTCCGGCGTGAAGAAGATCGCCCACGCGCCGGACGGCCGTTTTGCGGTCACCGACAACAACGGCGACACCCGCGAATACGCCGCGGTGCTGACTACCTGCCAGAGCTGGCTGCTGACCACCCAGATCGAATGCGACGAAACCCTGTTCTCGCAGAAGATGTGGATGGCCCTGGACCGCACCCGTTACATGCAGTCGTCGAAAACCTTCGTGATGGTCGACCGCCCGTTCTGGAAGGACAAGGATCCGGAAACCGGCCGCGACCTGATGAGCATGACCCTGACCGATCGCCTAACCCGCGGCACCTACCTGTTCGACAACGGCGACGACAAGCCCGGGGTGATTTGCCTGTCGTATTCGTGGATGAGCGACGCGTTGAAAATGCTCCCGCATCCGGTGGAAAAACGCGTGAAGCTGGCGTTGGATGCGCTGAAAAAGATCTACCCGAAAGTCGACATCGCCGCGCGCATCATCGGTGATCCGATCACCGTGTCCTGGGAAGCCGACCCGCATTTCCTCGGCGCCTTCAAGGGTGCCCTGCCCGGCCACTATCGCTACAACCAACGCATGTACGCGCATTTCATGCAGGACGACATGCCGGCCGAACAGCGCGGGATTTTCATCGCCGGCGACGACGTTTCGTGGACCCCGGCCTGGGTCGAAGGCGCGGTACAGACCTCGCTCAATGCGGTGTGGGGCATCATGAAACACTTCGGCGGTGCAACTCACGCCGAGAATCCGGGTCCAGGAGATGTGTTCAACGAAATCGGCCCGATCGCCCTGCCCGAGTAAGAGGAATCCGAAATGCGCGTAGCCCTTTACCAATGTCCACCGTTGCCCCTGGATGTCGCCGGCAACCTTCAACGCCTGCATCAGCTGGCGCTGGAGGCAAAGGGCGCCGACTTGCTGGTACTGCCGGAGATGTTCCTGACCGGCTACAACATCGGCGTCGATGCCGTCAGCGTGCTGGCGGAGGTACACAACGGTGAATCGGCGCAACAGATCGCGCGCATTGCCAAGACCGCCGGGATAGCCATCCTGTATGGCTATCCCGAACGCTGCGAAGACGGACAGATCTACAATGCCGTGCAACTGATCGACGCCAATGGCGAGCGCCTGTGCAATTACCGCAAGACGCACCTGTTCGGTGACCTCGACCGTTCGATGTTCAGCGCCGGCTCGGACGACTTCCCCATCGTTGAACTCAATGGCTGGAAGCTCGGCTTCCTGATCTGCTACGACCTCGAATTCCCGGAAAATACCCGCCGCCTGGCCCTGGCCGGCGCCGAACTGATCCTGGTACCGACGGCCAACATGATCCCGTTCGACTTCATCGCTGACGTTACCGTCCGCGCCCGGGCCTACGAGAATCAGTGCTACGTGGCTTATGCCAACTATTGCGGGAGCGAAGGCGATATCCACTACTGTGGCCAAAGCAGCATCGCGGCACCGGATGGCAGCCGCATCGCCCAGGCGGGACTCGATGAGGCGCTGATTGTCGGTGAGCTGGACCGCCAGTTGATGCTCGACTCCCGCGCAGCCAATCGCTACCTGATCGATCGCCGTCCCGAGCTTTACGGCGCGCTGAACAAGCGCTGAGCCACCGTTATCCGCTAGCATTGGCACTTCTCTGTCCTGGAAGTGCTCATGCCTGCGCTGAATCCCCCTCGCCCCCACACTGAAACCCTGGCCAACGGCTTGCGGGTGACGCTGCGTCATGCCCCGGATTTGAAGCGCTGCGCGGCGGCGTTGCGGGTTGCCGCCGGCAGCCATGATGTGCCGTTGGCCTGGCCGGGCCTGGCGCACTTTCTCGAACACCTGCTGTTTCTCGGCACCGAGCGTTTTGCCGCTGACCAAGGGTTGATGGCCTTCGTCCAGCGCCACGGCGGCCAGGTGAATGCGCAAACCTGCGAACGCCACACCGATTACTTTTTCGAGTTGCCACCCCAGGCGTTTGCCCAGGGCCTGGAGCGGCTGGCGGACATGCTCGCCCATCCGCGCATGAAGCTGGATGACCAGCACCGGGAACGGGAAGTGCTGCACGCGGAGTTCATCGCCTGGTCCCAGGATGCCGCGGCGCAGCAGCAACTGGCACTGATGGACGGGCTTAGCGACGCTCATCCGTTGCGCGGTTTTCATGCGGGCAACCGCGACAGCCTGCCGGTGCCGCAACCCGAGTTCCAGCAGGCCTTGCAGGATTTTTTCCAGCGCTATTACCAGATCGGACAAATGACCTTGAGCCTTGCCGGCCCCCAGAGCCTTGATGAATTGAGGCTGTTGGCCGAAGCGTTCGGCAACGTCATTGCCAACGGCGAGAAGGTCCCGCAACAAGCCCCGACGCCGCTGATGGCAGGCGCGAGCAATAGTTATCAACAGGTCGGCGAGCATCGGCTGGACCTGCTGTTTGCCCTTGAAGCACTGCCCGACTCATCCGCCGAAGCGCTGGGCTTTCTGTGCCATTGGCTGAACACCGCGAAATCCGGTGGGCTGCTGGCTGAACTGCGCAAACAGGGCCGAGTTGAAAACCTCAAGGCGCGCGCCCTGTACCAATTCGCCGAACAAGCCTTACTGCACATTGAGTTCACCCTGCCCGCCAATGCTTTGGCGAGCGAGATTGGCGAGCAATTGCGGGACTGGCTGAGCTTTTTCGCCCAACAGGACTGGCGCGGGTTACGCGAGGAATACGCGGCGCTGCGCCAGCGCCAGACAAGTAGTGCCTTGCAACTGGCTCGTCAGGACATCGAAGAGCGCGAAATAGACTTATCCGAAGTCGGTGTTGCCGCCCTCAAGGTCATTCTGGAAAAAATCGGCGCTGTGGATAACTTCAACGGCCCGTGGCAACTCCCCGCGCCCAATCCGTTCCTGCGCACCGAAGCTGCGCCTCCAGGGGCCGGCTTGATTCGCGGACAAACCAGCGCCCACCGGGGCCTGCGCACCTTTGCCCAAGACCGCTCACGCAGCCGCCGCGAACGTTCGCCGATGCAGTTCAGCCAGGCGCTACCGGAAAACGGCGCTGAAGCTGCGCTGTACCTGCGCTGGCGCCTGGACGCGGCCCCCGGCACCAGCCTTCAATCGCGCCTGGAAAACACCCTGCAAGCGCTGCGTGAAGACGCAAGTGAAGCCGGCGTGGATTTTTCCTTCGCTGCGTCGGGCAATCAATGGCTGTTGAAAATGACCGGCCTGCAAGCGCGAATGCCGTCCATACTCGAACACGCGCTGAACCTGCTGACCCAGCCTGATGCAGGGCTGTCACCGCCATCACCGGCCCGCCCCGCCTTGATGCCGATTCGACAGCTACTCAAGGTGCTGCCCGATCACTGCCTTGAGCCATCGGTTGAATCCGACAACTTGGCACAACTGTGGTCGAGCGCTCGCTGGACTGGCCTGGCGAGCGGTTTTTCTGCGCAGACTCAGGCGGCCATGGGCCTGGCATTGAGTCGCGTGCCGGGCGCAGCGGATACGCAACAGGCACCGGCACCGTCAATCCATTCGCAGCACCTGTGGAGCAGCGTGACGACCCACTCCAGCGAACACGCGCTGTTACTGTTCTGTCCGACAGCCACCCAGGATCTGGCCGACGAAGCCGCCTGGCGGTTGCTCGCCCATCTCTGTCAGACGCCGTTCTATCAGCGCCTGCGGGTGGAATTGCAATTGGGCTACGCGGTGTTCAGTGCCCTGCGACAGATCCACGGGCAGACCGGGCTGCTGCTGGGTGTGCAATCGCCGAATGTGGCCGCTGCGGAGCTCTTGCAACATATCGAACAATTCCTGAACGGGTTGCCGGCGCTGATCCAGGCCCTCGACGAAAGCGCCTTCATCAGCCAGCGCCAGACCCTGGCCGATCAGTTTTCCAGCGCCGCCCTGCCAACAAGCCAAGCCGCCGAATTGCTCTGGCAGGGTAAATTGGCCGGCCGCCCGTCGGATTATCTGACGCAGTTACCCCTGGCCATACTCCTGACCGACCGCGGCGCACTGCTGGCCGCGATCCAGCGCCTGAACCGGGCCGAAGGCGGCTGGCGCTGCCTGGCGAACAACCCTGCACCCGGAGCGCCTTGGCAAGCGACAAAATGATCATTACCCAGACGGTAAGGAGCTTTTTCAAAGTTTCACGGGCAATCCCTGTGAAATTTTGAGTAACATAGCAGCCTAACTATTTGGAACATCTCTGACTGGAGGTGGACTATACATATAGATAGCGCTGTCCAACCTTACATGAAGGAGTTCAACTGATGGCCTGGACCAAACCGGCTTACACCGACCTGCGTATCGGCTTCGAAGTCACCATGTACTTCGCAAGCCGTTGATCTCTGCCCTGGCAGAATGCAGCACAACGCCTCGGTTATCCGAGGCGTTTTATTTTCAGCGTTGAAATGATGGAGCGCCCATGTTTGTCCAGATCCTAGGTTCCGCCGCTGGCGGTGGTTTTCCCCAGTGGAACTGCAATTGCGAGAACTGCGCAGGTTTTCGCAACGGCAGCCTGCGGGCCCAGGCGCGCACCCAATCGTCCATCGCGATTTCCGATGACGGCGTGAACTGGGTGCTGTGCAACACTTCCCCGGACATCCGTGCCCAACTGCAAAGCTTCGCGCCCATGCAACCGGGACGTGCACTGCGTGATACCGGGATCAGCGCGATCATCCTGATGGACAGCCAGATCGACCACACCACCGGCCTGCTCATGTTGCGTGAAGGTTGCCCGCATCAGGTCTGGTGCACCGACATGGTCCACGAAGACCTGAGCACCGGTTTCCCGCTGTTCAACATGTTGACCCACTGGAACGGTGGCCTGAGCTGGAACCGCATCGAGCTCGACCAGAGCTTCAGCGTTCCGGCCTGCCCGAACCTGCGTTTCACCCCGCTGCCCCTGCGCAGCGCTGCGCCGCCCTACTCGCCGCATCGCTTCGACCCGCATCCGGGCGACAACATCGGCCTGATCGTCGAAGACCTCAATACCGGAGGCAAACTGTTCTATGCACCGGGCCTGGGCAAAGTCGACGCGCCGCTGCTGGAGATCATGGCCGCCAGCGATTGCCTGCTGGTGGACGGCACGCTGTGGGACGACGACGAAATGCAGCGCCGTGGTGTCGGCACCCGTACCGGCCGGGAGATGGGCCACTTGGCGCAGAACGGCCCTGGCGGCATGCTCGAAGTGCTGGAGCAGCTGCCAACGCAGCGCAAGGTACTTATCCACATCAACAACACCAACCCGATTCTCGATGAGGATTCACCGCAGCGGGCGGAGCTGGATCGGCGTGAAGTTGAAGTGGCGTATGACGGCATGAGTATTGTGCTGTAACTGACGGCCCCTTCGCTGGCAAGCCAGCTCCTACAGTTGACCGCATACCCCTGTAGGAGCTGGCTTGCCAGCGAAAGGGCAAGACCAGGCACCAAAGAATCCACCGGCTGTACTCCGGAGAACCCAGATGACCGACACCCCGATGTCCCCCGCC